>JANWXO010000315.1 GCA_025057295.1 Candidatus Binatia bacterium
GTGATCCTCTCTGGCGAAATGATGCTGCGCTACATGGGGTGGACCGAAGCGGCGGATCTCATCATCCAGGCTATAGACCGCACGATCGGGGAGAAAATCGTCACCTACGACTTCGCCCGCCTCATGGAGGGAGCCAAGGAAGTCAAGTGCTCCGAGTTTGGGAACGCCCTGATCGAGCGCATGGGATAGACCAGCGCTCTCCACACCCTCCTGTAGGTGCCAGCACTCGCGCTCTAGGGCGTCCCCACTGGTGGGTGTGAGAGGGCTAGGCAGATGAGGATAGTCGGCCCTGCTCAGTCCGAGCAGCCGCCCCTCTCTCCTACGCCCTTCCGTGCGGTAACCGAGCCCTTACAGCATCGCGAGCAAGCCCGTCCCTCCTCTTCACGCAGATATAATGGAGCACTGTTGCATCTCTGCCTCTGAACTTTTTTCCCAGCCTCGCTCTTTTTTTCCCTCCTGAGCAACTCCCAGGCGAAGAAAATATGGTTCCACATTGCACCTGGCCCCCTGGCCTGCATTTTGCTCTCTGGCAAATGGGACCACCGGGGTGGCCTGCAAGACCTCTGCACAGTTCTCCGGTCCACAACACGGTGGTCACAGCTTTGGCGTTGTGGAGGCGGCATGGAGTGGCAGGCACAAACCGTGCTCATTACCGGCGGCACTGGTTCCTTCGGGCGGAAGTTCATCGACCTCCTGCTGCGACGGTATCGGCCCAAAAAACTGATCGTTTTGAGCCGAGACGAACTCAAGCAGCACGAGATGCGCCAGCTTTACCCCGACACCAACGACTCCCCCATGCGCTACTTTATCGGCGACGTCCGAGACAAGGAGCGGCTGCAACGGGCGTTCCAGGGTGTCGACGTAGTGATCCATGCAGCCGCGCTCAAGCAGGTTCCCACCGCCGAATACAACCCCCTGGAGGTGATCAAGACCAACGTCCTCGGCGCAGCCAACGTGATCGATGTCGCGATCGACTGTGGGGTAAAACGGGTCATTGCGCTCAGCAGCGACAAAGCCGTTCATCCGATCAACCTGTACGGTGCCACGAAACTATGTGCCGATAAGCTCTTCATCGCTGCGGGCGTTTACGCCGGTGCCCGTGACACCCGCTTCAGCGTGGTGCGCTACGGCAATGTCGTAGGAAGCCGGGGGAGTGTGATCCCGTTATTCCTCGAGCAACGCGCCACCGGCGTACTGTCCATTACCGATCCACGCATGACACGCTTCTGGATCACACTCGAGCAAGCGGTGCTCTTCGTCATCCGCTGTTTGGAACTCATGCAGGGCGGCGAGATCTTCGTTCCGAAGTTACCCAGTATGCGTGTGGTCGATCTCGCACGCGCCATCGCCCCCGAATGTCGCCAGCAGATTGTCGGTATTCGTCCAGGAGAAAAACTCCACGAAACCTTGTTAACCGAAGAGGAGGCGCGCCACACCTTAGAGTTCGAGGACTTCTTTGTGGTGCAGCCCGGTTCCTTCTTGCGGTGGTGGAACAATCGCCATCTCAACGGCGGCCGTCCCCTCCCTGAGGGATTCCGTTATAGCAGCGAAACCAACGATCAGTGGCTGAGCGTGCACGAACTACGACACATGGTGGAAGGCAATGTCCCGGAACCTGCTTCCCTATGGGCGACAATCGCTTGATGACGCCGATATCGCTGCTGTCGTCGAAGTGCTGCGCTCGGCGTGGCTCACGACGGGACCGAAAGTCGCCGAATTCGAGGGTGCCGTCGCCGACTTTGTCGGCGCGCGAGCGGCGGTTGCGGTCTCCAGCGGCACCGCTGCCCTGCACACAGCGCTGTACGCTGCCGGAGTGCGGACAGGAGACGAGGTGATCGTGCCAGCCATGACCTTCGTCGCCACTGCTAATGCCGTGGTCTTCCAAGGTGGAATACCAGTCTTTGCCGACGTTCACCCCCAGACCCTGCTCATCGACCCCTCTGACGCAGAGGCCAAAATCACCCCCCGCACCAAAGCGATTGTCGCGGTGGACTACGCCGGGCAGCCGTGTGACTACGACGCCCTCCGCACCATCACCGACCGACACGGCCTGGTCCTGATCGCTGACGCGTGCCACGCTTTGGGTGCTGCCTACAAGGGGAGAAAAGTTGGCACGTTAGCCGATCTGACGGTTTTTAGCTTCCACCCTGTCAAACACATCACCACAGGCGAAGGCGGTATGGTCGTCACCGACGACCCAGCAGCCGCCCTGACGATGCGCCGCTTTCGCAATCACGGCATCGCCACAGACCATCACCAGCGGACTGCGCACGACACCTGGTACTACGAGATGATCGACTTGGGTTACAACTACCGCATCACCGATTTCCAATGCGCTCTCGGCCTCAGCCAGCTGCCCAAGCTCCCCCATTGGATCGCACGGCGCCGTGCCATCGCTCACCGTTACGACCATGCCTGCTCCAACCTCTCCCTCTTCAACCCGCTAGCCGTTCGTCCCGAGGTGGATCACGCGTATCACCTCTATGTCGTCCGCCTCGCTCTGGAGGAATGCCGCACCAGCCGGGACCTCATCTTTCGCGCGCTGCGCGCGCAGGGGATCGGAGTGAATGTCCATTATCTGCCACCACATCTCCACCCTTACTACCAGCGGCGGTTCGGTTATCGGGCGGGCACCTGTCCCGTGGCAGAAGACGTCCACACGCGCCTCCTCAGCATCCCCCTGTTCCCCGGCATGTGTGATCAGGACGTCGACACCGTGATCAGGGCCATGCACGCCGTGGAGGAATGCTATGCCAGCTAGCCAGGATGCTATTTTCGCTGCCGGCGAAGAAGATCGGTGGTTCCAGCGGAACAAGGAGGCCTTGGCTTGCTTTTCGCCGACAGAGGATCCGGCGCTCGCCGTCGGGCAGGTGATCAGTGCAGGGGCGAAGTTTGGTTATTGCTTACCCGCTTGGTACCCTCGGGAAGCCTACCGCCCTCCCTGCAGTGCGCGTCGCGACCTCGGCAGCGTGATCCCCGATGCCATCCACGAAATCGCTTACCTCTGCTGGCTGTTGGGCGAGGTCGAAGCGGTTGCGTGCTTCAGCGGCAAGCGCAGCTCGCCGGCCATCGACACCGAAGATACGGGTATTGCGGTGTACCGACGGCACCCTAGGGGAAGTTCATCTCGACTACCTACACCCGTCAGTGTCATATCATCTCGTGCCCTGAACTTGGTCCTCCAGGAGTGACAATCGACCATGGCACTGTGCGAGACCTCTACCACCACAACCCTGCTGAGCAACTGCCGCGACCAGGCCCGCCAGCAACAGAAAGTGGTCGCGATTATCCAAGCACGCATGGCGTCCTCCCGGTTGCCGGGCAAGGTGCTGGCCGAGATCGCAGGTCGTCCCATGCTGTGGCATGTGGTCGAGCGGGTGCGGAGCGCCGCCCTGGTCGACCTCGTCGTGGTTGCGACCTCGAGAGACCCGATTGATGATGCGATCGCTTCGTTCTGTGCCGCGAACGGGATCCCCTGTTTTCGCGGGCACGCGACGGATGTCCTCGACCGTTTCTACCGCGCCGCGCAGCACCATGGGGCA
>JANWXO010000316.1 GCA_025057295.1 Candidatus Binatia bacterium
GGTCGCCTATGGCGCCCAGTACGGACGCACGATCAACTCGCGCGAAGCTGGGGTGTTGATTTTGACCCATGTCAGTCAGCATCGCGCCCGCGCCCAGGAGATTGCCCAGCGATTTTTCCAAGGGTTCCCCCTGCCCCCAGAATCGCTATCAGCCCGCTGTGCCGTCGGGACTCCTGAAGAATGTATCGAGAAGATTCGCTCATACATCGAGGTGGGATGCAGTAAATTCGTTTTATGGCCAGTCGTCCCACCCGACGAATTAGTCTCGCAGATCGAAACGTACGGGCGAGCTATCATTCCGCACTTTTCCTGATGCCCGTTGGCTCGTCCCCTAACAGAGCGAAGCAGACCTCTTGCAATACCTTGCCTATGGACGTCTTTGAGTGCATTTGCACCCGCCCCGCGATCCGGAGCTTTCGCCCAGACCCGTTGCCGGCTGAGGTGGTGAACAAGATTCTTGAAGCTGGCCGCCAGGCCCATTCGCAGCGGAACCGACAACCGTGGCGCTTCATCGTGATTCAGGACCGCGATACGCTCAAACAGATCGGTGCACTCGCCCCGACCGGGCCATACATTGCCGATGCACCTCTTGCCATTGCACTGGTTATGGAAGGAGTCAAAAATCCCCAGCTTGACGCTGCGCGCGCAGCCGAGTGCCTAATGCTTGCCGCATGGGGGGAAGGCGTCGGTTCTTGCTGGGTCGGGGGTTTGGACCGGCCACAGGTTAAAGCCCTCCTCGGGATTCCCGAGGCAGCCGAGCTGATCACGGTGATCCCCTTCGGCTACCCCACCGCCGCAGAGGCGTCGAAGAAGAAAGTCAGAAAACGGCGCACTCACATCGCCTTCCGTGAACGGTACGGGGAACCGTACAGGTAGAAACCTTTGCGAATCTGCCGTGTGCGTCAGACCGAGCAGTTTTTCCTCTCTTTCGCCCTCTCCTCTCCCCTCTTGGGCGCAACTTGGGTATAGAGGATAAAGACTGACAACGAACACCCAGGCTGCCTGCGGCAGAGAGAAAGAGATCGTCAATGGAACGTATCCAGAGTAAAATTCGCACGAATTCGCCAGAGTTTCAGGCCAATGCGGCCCACATGACTGCCTTGGTCAAGCGCCTCAAAGAGGAACTGGCTCGAGTGCGGCTCGGTGGGCCAGAAGAGTTCCGCCTTCGCCATAAGGCGCGCGGGAAGCTCCTAGCGCGAGAGCGGATCGAGGCGTTGCTCGATCCGCATACGCCATTTCTCGAGCTCTCTCCCCTCGCTGCGTACAACATGTACGATGATCCTCCCTCTGCTGGGATCGTTACTGGCATTGGCCTCATCCATGGGCGGGAAGCGGTGATCGTCGCGAACGACGCGACGGTGAAAGGGGGGAGCTATTACCCGATCACGGTGAAGAAACATCTGCGGGCCCAGGAGATCGCCCAGGACAACCATCTGCCGTGCGTGTACCTGGTCGATTCCGGCGGTGCCAACCTGCCGTATCAAGCCGAGATCTTTCCCGACCGTGATCACTTCGGCCGTATCTTCTACAATGAGGCGCGCATGTCAGCGATGGGTATTCCCCAAGTCGCTGTCGTGCTGGGTTCCTGTACTGCCGGTGGGGCATACGTGCCGGCAATGGCAGACGAGAACATCATCGTCAAAGAGCGGGGGACGATCTTCCTCGGCGGGCCGCCCTTAGTGAAAGCGGCCACAGGAGAGGAAGTGACGGCCGAAGAACTTGGTGGGGGTGATGTCCACACTCGCATTTCTGGGGTCTCGGATTACCTGGCCGAGAATGACGAGCACGCACTGGAAATCACGCGTGCCATCTTCGCCCATCTGCCGCGCCCGCAGAAGTTTCCGCTTGACTACGAAGCGCCGGAAGACCCGGCCTACGATCCGGCGGAACTGTACGGTATCATCCCACAAGACACCCGCGTCCCCTACGACGTCCACGAAGTGATCGCCCGTCTCGTCGATGGGAGCCGCTTCCACGAATTCAAGGCACGTTATGGTCCGACACTTGTGACCGGCTTTGCCCGCATTCACGGCTACCTGGTCGGCATCCTTGCCAACAACGGGGTCTTGTTTTCAGAATCAGCCCTGAAAGGGACCCACTTTATCGAGCTCTGCTGCCAGCGCAAGATTCCCCTGGTGTTTCTGCAGAATATCACTGGCTTTATGGTCGGAAAAAAATACGAACAGGGGGGGATCGCCAAAGACGGGGCGAAGATGGTCCACGCCGTGGCGAACGCCCAAGTGCCCAAATTCACTGTCATTATCGGCGCCTCGAACGGGGCAGGCAATTACGGGATGTGCGGCCGAGCCTACTCGCCCCGGTTGCTCTTCATGTGGCCGAACTCGCGCATCTCCGTGATGGGAGGGGAACAGGCCGCTAACGTGCTGCTCACGGTGAAGCTGCAGCAGCTACGAGAAAAAGGGCAGACGATGAGCCCTGAAGAACAGCAAGCGTTCATGGCGCCTACGCTAGCCAAATATGAAGAAGAAGGGAACCCGTACTACTCCACGGCCCGGCTGTGGGACGATGGGATTCTCGACCCGCGTGAGACCCGCGATGTCCTTGGCTTAGGGATTGCCATGTCCTTAAATGCCCCTATTCCCGACTATCGGGTCGGGGTGTTCCGTATGTAGGGACCTGGAGCGATCCCCCACTCTCGTGCTCATGAGGTTGTCAGACGATGCGGCAAGCGCTGTTAAAGCACACACTGAAGCAGGGAAACAACAAACGCTCAGGCCGGCACAAGCACCACGACGGAGTGGTTGGTATTGCCCGTGGTCGTTCGCACCTGAACAGCGGGATTGAAGAGCATGTGCGCCAAATCCTCCTGTACATGGGCGAAGACCCAGACCGCGAGGGGCTGGTCAAGACACCGGCGCGCGTTGCGCGTGCCTTCGAGTATCTGACAAAAGGGTACAGCCAGGACCCCAAAGAGGTGATCGGCCGCGCCATGTTCACTGAAGAAGACTATCAGGAAATGGTGCTGGTCAAAGACATCGACTTTTTCTCTCTCTGCGAGCACCATATCTTGCCGTTTTTCGGTCGTGCGCATGTCGCCTATATCCCGAAACACCGTATCGTCGGGCTCAGCAAAATTCCCCGTCTCGTGGAGGTCTTCGCCCGGCGGTTGCAGGTGCAAGAACGGCTCACCACTCAGATCGCCAACACCCTGATGGAGGAGCTCGACCCCTTGGGCGTCGGGGTCATCATCAGAGCAGAACACTTATGCATGCGCATGCGGGGGGTGGAAAAACAGAATTCGATCGTGACGACCAGCGCGATGCTCGGTGCATTCCGTACCCATCAGGAAACACGCGAAGAGTTCATTATTCTCGTCAACGGCGGTCAACGCTGAGGGAGATAATTCTGCGCAAAGACCCCCACCGCCCGCTCAAGGGCTAATAAGGCAATCTGATGCGCATAGGTCTGATCGATGAGCTGGGTGCGCACTTGGTTGAGGGCATTTAGCGCCGTGTTGACGTCGAGGCTCGTCGCGAGACCGACACGATACTGCTTGGAAGTAATATC
>JANWXO010000317.1 GCA_025057295.1 Candidatus Binatia bacterium
CCGCCTCCTCTGTAAGGAGATCGACCACCGCCACCTTGGCGCCTTCCTCAGCCAGTCGCAAACAGATCGCACGGCCGATCCCACGAGCCCCGCCGGTGACCAGCGCAACTCTATCCTGCATCCGCATAGCGTCCTCCGTAAAAAAGACTACGGCATCATACCCCAAGCCGGTGGGAATCAGCAATCTATTCACCTCGGCTCTTGACAGCGGAGCAGGCATGACCAACAAGAACGGTCGTGCAGATTGTGGCCGACCTGCATGTCCACTCCCGTTTCAGCCGTGCCTGCAGTCGCGAGATGGAAATCGAGCGGCTTGCGTGGTGGGCAAAACGCAAGGGGATCGATCTGCTCGGGACAGGGGACTTCACCCATCCGATTTACCTCACTGCGCTCAGACAGCAACTCGAACCGGCGGAAGCAGGACTGTTTCGCCTGCGTGCAGGCGAGCGTGGCGTACGCTTCATGCTAACCGCCGAGGTCACGAACATCTTTCGCCATGCAGGCCGCTTGCGCAAAACGCATACCCTCCTCTTCGCCCCCAGCTTTGCAGCTGTCGACCGCCTCACTGCCCGGCTGGCGAAACACGGCACTCTTGCGCTCGATGGCCGCCCCACTCTCACGTGCACGGCGCGCGAGCTGCTCACCATCGTACGCGAGACGGCGCCAGAATGCGAAGTCATTCCCGCCCACGTGTGGACCCCGTGGTTCTCGGTCCTGGGCGCGTTCTCCGGCTTTGACTCCCTCGCCGAGTGCTATGGAGAGGAGACCCAATATATCCGTGCCGTCGAGACCGGGTTGTCGTCCGATCCGGCCATGAACTGGCGGCTCTCGGCCCTCGACACGGTCGCCTTGATCTCCAATTCCGATGCTCATTCGCCGCCCAAGCTCGGCCGCGAGGCCAACGTGCTGGACTGTGAGCTCAGCTATGAGGCGGTGGTGGGTGCACTGACCAGCCGTGACCCGACCCGTTTTTTGTATACGATAGAGTTCTTTCCTGAAGGGGGGAAATACCACTTCGACGGCCACCGGCACTGTCAGACGCGTTTCTCGCCCGCCGAAACGAGACAGGCCAACGGGCTCTGCCCGGTGTGCGGCAAGCCTCTGACTATAGGCGTGCTCCACCGCATCGATGCGCTTGCCGACCGCCCGGCGGGCTTCATCCCGCCCCATGCCATCCCTGCACGACACCTCCTCCCCCTGCAGGAGATTCTGGCCGTCGTGCTTCAGCAACGACCCGAGACAAAGAAGGTGATGGCGGCCTATCACCGACTGGTCGATCGTTATGGCCCCGAGCTGCGCCTTCTCCTCGACCTGCCGGAAGAAGAATTAACCACGCTCACGCCGCCTGGGGTGGGGCACGCCATCCTCCAGGTACGGCGCGGCCAGGTGGAGATTACGCCGGGATACGATGGAACCTATGGGAAAATCGGCTTCTAGGCACTAGGGAGGAGGGGGCGAAAGAAAAGGATAGATGCCGATCGGGTACTGCCCCTGGTGCAGCTCAGGAGGAGTGAGCGGCCATCGACGTTTGCCGGTGGAACGGATCACCCGACCGCTCTGGGTGGTCCAGGTCCCCAGCTGCTCGGCTATCAATTTGTCTTCGCGCGCATGCTCGAGGAGGCGCTGAATCGTCTCGTCGCTGACCCCGGCTTTCTTCAAGGCGAGCACCTGCTCGACCGTGAGCGCCTGGGCCGGAGTGCAATAGAGGAGCACCATCGCGCAACCACACAGGACAGTACGCCAGCTCATGCTCTTTCTTCCCCTGGTCAGCACTCTATTGCACGCCCCCCTCTCCTGCAAGAGGGCGCCTGCTCGCTCCCGCTCACACCCGCAGCCGCACGCGGTAGGTGACCGTCACTTCCCCCTGTTGAGGCACGGTGACCTCGAAACGTAGCGTGTGCGCATCGGCTTTCTCGTACGGGTGTGACGCCGTCACGACTTCCCAGTCCCCTGGCACCGATTCGTCCACCCGAACCGTCACGCTTTCCTCTTTACGGTTGCGCAGGGTAATCTCCCAGGCGACCTCTGTCACGTTGCGCGCCACGCGTTTGTACTCGGTCTGTTTGCGCTTGCCCACAACGTCGAAGGCTTCGCCCATCTTGACCTGTACCGTCTCGTTCTTCGGGGTGTGAGCAATCTGATCTTCGCCGATGAACTGCAGCGCTCCTTCCTTGTCTGCTTTATACACCCGCACGGTTCCTTTCGGCAGGGGCAGGCCCAAGTTATTGTCCGCGGTGTTCGTTAGTGCGAGAAACACACTCACTTTTTGTGTTGGTATGTCATCATCGGGACCGTAGGCCGTGAAGAAATACCCCTGTTGGCCACGCAAGAGAAGACGCTTGGTCACCGGGATGTTCGCAGCCGAGAGGAAGCTCACCTGTTTGGTCTGGTTGTCCTTCACCGTTGTTGGACGGTCGAGAGTGTACACATGATATTCAAACAAGCCTTCCTCACGGAACTGCGGCGGCGCGGCTTCGGCCGCAGCCATCGCCCGCTGATACATGGCCTGGGGCTCCTCGACTCGGTGAATCTCCCCAGCAACGAGCTTCAGTGTCGCATTTCGATAGGCTCCGCCAGATTTATTGTCGATCGTTACCCACCCCGAGAGATCGGCTCTGCGCTCGTCGGTGCTGAGCACGGCTACATAGTCAGCTCGCCATGTGATTTGTTTGGTGAGGTAAGACGCCTCCACGCGTTGCTTCCCAGGCCCGCGACTGCGCAACCGCCAGACGAGCGTCGGCCTGGTCACGAGGTTCTCGGGAATGCGCGGGAGGATCACCCGCCCTGGCAACCCGAGCGAGATCTCGTCTCCCACTTTGTATACCGGCGAGCCGGTGGTCGAGAGCAGGGTCGCCGTTACGATCTCCTCTTTGCCGGTGTAGTAATTCTTGTCGAGCAGCTTCACCTCTTGTCCGACATATTTTTCCAGCAATTTCTCCGGACTGAGCAAATCATACTCATAGTTCTGCTCGAGGAGGTGTAGGGAGTGTCCGTCCGTCAGCGACTTGATGTGAACCGTCGCGGGTATGATCTGTGCCGCCACATCCCTGAAGTGGAGCTCGTGCTCACCGTCGCTCAGCTCGATCTCACGCACTTCCTTGACTAACCCAATATCGGCATTGTACACCGTGAGCGCCACCTCGGTCTGATCGGCTACCGTACTGGTAATGGTCGCTGCGGTGGCAAGCGTCAGCAAGCATCCCTGCACCGCCGCAATCCCCACTCCTATCCATCCTACCGGCAAGATGTACCGTCCGAGCCGTTTGTTCATCGTCTGTCTCTCCTCGGCATGGATTTTTTTTCGCTCGACCTCTGCGCGCGGCCACTAGACTCCTCCCCACGGATTTCTTCCAAGGTCTCGACCGCTCGGCGCAGATGGGGGATGGTGATCGATCCCCCGACAACCAGAATCACGTTGAACGTCTCGAACAACTCCTCATCCGTCACTCCCTCTTCTGCGCAGCGGAGGAGATGATAGGTGATACAG
>JANWXO010000318.1 GCA_025057295.1 Candidatus Binatia bacterium
GTACGATACGATCCTTCCGTTGTACGAGCATGCCCTCACGGTGCTGGAATCTACCTTGGGTGCCCAGCATCCTAACGTCGCTGTGCAGGCGAACACGCTGGCGACGTTTTACGAAGAATGCGGACAACTTGACCGTGCGCTTGCCTTTAGGGAAAAGGCGTTGTCTATTCAAGAGAACGCCTTAGCCCCACGAGACCCGGCGATGATCGTAACCTTGCAGCAGCTCGCGTCCCTGTACGAGAAGGTGGGGAAGCGGACTGAGGCCGAGCAGATGCTTGCCCGTATGCGTGCGGCAGCACCCGGGCAGCGGTAGGCGAGCACAAGCCGCGGGGGAGTCGATGGCTGCGGAAGAGAATGTCAAGCTATGGGAACAGCACTTAGTCGGCGAGTTCGTTGCCAAAGACGTCGAACTTGCCCTCGCGACCATGGTCGAGGATGCTACCGTGATGCACATGCCCACACGCTCGGGGGGTACGGGGAAGGCAGTCCTGCGACCCTATTACCGGGATATGTTCATCCCCTCCATCCCTCCACAGTGGGAACATAGGGTGACGCATCGCGTGATCACAGAGGAAACGATTGTCGAGGAAGCGACTCTGCGGCTTGTTCATAGCAAGCAAATGGATTGGTTTTTACCTGGGATTCCACCTACGAATGCGGCGATCGAGGTTGAGCTGGTGATCATCATCGAGTTTCGCGACGGTAAGATGGCTGCCGAGCGGATCTACTGGGACCAGGCTGCTGTACTCCGTCAGATCGGTCGGTTATGAGACACACTCTCGACTCCAGAGACAGGGGGAAAAGGGTATGAGGACAGTCCGCTCTCTTCTCCGTGCTGCGGTATTCCTTGGGGTCACCTGTGTGTCATGGGTGATCTCTCCAGCGCGTGCGGAGGAAGTCACCGCGATCGCGCTGCAAGTAGAGCAGGGCGACGTAGCTGGTGCCATCCGCGCATACCGTGAGCAGTACAACCCGGGTACGCCTCAGGGCCTGGTGGCGTTGCGTCAGATGAGTATTCAGGTGTTACGGTTGGGACTGCGTCTGAGCGAGCCACACGAACGGAACGTCGTTGCCGGCGTATTAGGGCGGCTGGGAGATCCAGCAGCGTTATGGGTCCTCGATGAAGCGGTGCGGTCAAAAGAGCCGATGGTACGGCGCACCGCAGCCGATATTTTGGGGGACTTGGCGACGCCGGGAGCAGTCTGTGTGCTGCGACGCCTGTATTTTACCGATGCCGAAGGCCGGCGGTTGGCCCTGTCAGGGCTGCGCCGGACGAAAGATAGGACCGCCCTGCTCTGTTACCTCGATGCCGTGGAAAGTGGAGATGCTGCTCTACGGGTACAAGGAATCGGCGGTCTTGGCGAGCTCCGGGTCCCGAATACGCTTCCGACCTTGCGTGCGTACCTCGAGACGGAAAAGGACCCTTCAGTCGCGCTCGCTATTGCGCGGGCATTGGCAGCCGCCGGAGACAAACGGGGGATGAGCTATTTGCGGGCCAAGCTTGGCGATAGCAAAGAGCAAGTACGCGATGCTGTGGTAGGCCTGTTGGGAACGCTCGATGACCCGCGTGTCATTCCCATGCTGCGTGCTGTGTTCCGGTCTGATCCTTCGATCATGGTGCGTACGACTGCAGCGGCGTCACTCGCCCGCTTTAAGGATCCGCAGGGCTTACCCCTCCTCCAGCAGGCGTTAGACGACGCTGACTTTCGCGTCCGCTTGGGCGCGGCGATCGCGCTGTCGCGCATGGACTACGCAACAGCCAAACCCTTGGTGGTAAAGGCACTGGCTTCGCAGGACCCCTTAGTGCGTACCAACGCCTTTAAAGTCATCGGTGATGCCGCCGATAGGAGCATGACTAGGGTGGTCGCAGAGGCCGTCCCGCGCGAACCTGACCGCTATGTCAAAGCCCAAGCGGTATGGGTGCTTGGGCGTATCGGGGACAGGCGCGTGCTGCCACTCTTGTTGGAACAGTTGACAGAAGAGCGTGAGGAAGTCCGCCACTCTGCGGCTGAAGCGATCATTCTGATCAGCGACCGGTTGTTGGCCAAAGGACACGAGGAACTGACGGGGTCAGAACGGGAGCAGTAAGGGACCAAGCGGACTGCTCCCCGTCTTTACTCTGCAGCGGTGCCTTGATAAGAAGCCGTGCCGATACCCTTCACCGTGAGGAGTTCACACGTGAATTTCGGTCTCTTGTTTCCCTTTCGCAATTCGGCCACTGCGCACTTCCCTTTCCCGGAGCTGTACCGGAAACACCTCGACCTCGCCGAGGAGGCGGAAGATCTCGGGTACGATACGATTTGGCTGACCGAACACCATTTCGTCGAGGATGGCTATTCGCCCTCTTTATTGCCCATCGCTGCTGCCATTGCTGCGCGGACGAAGAAAATCCGTATCGGCACGTTTGTGTTGTTGCTGCCGCTGCATAATCCCCTGCGGGTTGCCGAAGATGCTGCGACTGTCGACATTATCTCAAACGGTCGTTTGGATCTCGGCCTCGGACAAGGGTATCGTGTGGACGAGTTTATCGGCTTCAACATCCCGCGCAAAGAACGCGGGGCGCGGCTAGAGGAAGGCACAGAGGTCATCCGTCGTGCCTGGACCGAGACGCGGTGGTCCTTTGAGGGAAAATTCTACAAGTTTACCAACATCACGCTGGTGCCCAATGTCGTCCAGCAACCCCATCCGCCCATTTGGTTGGCGGCGCGTGGCCCGAAATCGATCGCACGTGCCGCACGCCTCGGCTATCACCTGATGGGAACGGGCGGGGTAGACCAGCAGCAGATGTACGACGCGGCTCTGCGGGAGTATGGCAGGCGGCCAGAGGAGTATTGCATTGCCCAGTTCCGTGCGGTTTTTGTTGCCAGCAAGCGGGAGAAAGCCTGGGATGACGCTGAAGCTGGAGTGCATCATATGCTGACCTGTTATGGCAGATGGTTCACCGAGGCGCATGACCTCCCGGGCGACACTGCATATGGCATCGATATTCCTCCGGTTGGACAGCTACGTCACAGCAATACGGCCCAGTTGTTCGGCGAGCCGTTGATCATCGGCACCCCGGACGATGCCATTCGCCTCATTGAAGACTACCAGCAACGCACCCGCTTGACCCATCTGGTCATGGCGATGCCGTTGCCTGGAGTAGACCCAAAGAAGATCGCCAAGAGTATGAAGCTCTTTGCCGAAGAAGTCATCCCCTACTTTCGCAAAAAGGCTCGCTCACAAAAGAGGAAGTAGTCGCTCATGTGTCGTCGGCGAGCAGTCCCCTCGGGGAGCCCCGTGCTGGTGGCTGCACGCGCTAACCTGTCGGAGGAAGGAGGACCCAAACAATGGCTGCGTTTGACGCACGTTGGATGGAGCGTTGGCAGAACCTAGTCAATCAGGACAGCGTGACCAAGGTGATCGGCCGCCACTTTACGGCCGATGTGTTATTCGAGTTCGGCGAGACCGCCTACGTGGTGTCGTTTGTCAACGGGAC
>JANWXO010000319.1 GCA_025057295.1 Candidatus Binatia bacterium
CAGGTGTCAGGACATACAGCCAGCCTTTCATGCCTGAGTGGCCGAAGCCACACAGCTCGGCACAGGGGATTTCGTATTTGCCCGGTTTGTTTGCCTGGAACCACCCGACAATTTCTAGGCCAGGGACGGTGTCTTGCTTAAAACGTAAGTTGGGGAGGAAAAAACTGTGAATGACATCTTTCGATTTTAAAATGACTCGCACCGGCTTCCCCACAGGGACGCGGATGTCGTTATCTACTTGTTTGTCATCCGCTGTGTTGAATTGCCCGTCCGGACCGGGGTACAGGACCTCCCAGTTGAATTGCTTGCCGGTGACCTGAATGACGATATCCGTTTGCGGCTCGGCGACTTTCAGTTCATCCCATTTCGCTTTGCTCGCAAAGCCTAATCCGATGAAGACAAGAGCTGGGATGACCGTCCAAAGAATCTCTAAAGCGGTGTTCCCATGGGTATAGACCGCGCGGCGGCCTTCGCGCTGGCGGTACAGCACGAGGAAAATGACCATCAGCGCTGTCACCAGAATGAAAGCTGCGGCGGTAATGTAGTAGATAAAGTAGAACAACGAATCGATCCCCGCTCCGTACGGTGAAACATCTTCCGGAAGCCAGCGTAGCATGCGGATTTTTCCCTCTTTCCCCCTGGGATTCGTCCCCTTTATAGCGAAAAACCACACTCCCGCAAGGGGAGGGAGGCACAGCGCAGGGCTCTGGCTGAGCAGGTGCTGCAAGGATCTGGCGGTGCGCTCGATGTGGACCGACATTGACAAACCTCCAGACGATCGGTACCCTCAACAGCGGTATGCCGCAGAAGACAGGATTAGATCAGTTTCTCGAGATCATGCTCAAACCCGACAACATCCCCATCGTAGGGTTGATGGTGTTGGTATTGTTCTTCACCTGGATGGCTTTTCGAGAGGCGCGCAAAAATGACCAACTGATCGAAGAGGGGCGCGCCGACGAAATCCTGAAAGAAATGCAAAAATAGGGAGCCCTCAATGCCGTTTACCATCGTTGCGGAAAACTGTACCGGCTGTAGCGCGTGCGAGAAACGCTGTCCCACCAAAGCGATCAGCGGAGAGCCGAAGAAGGCGTACTTTATCGAGCCCTCGCTGTGCATCGACTGCGGTGCGTGCGGGGTCATCTGCCCGGATGAGGCGATTCTCGACACCTACGGCAATGTCACGCACGTGTTGAAGCGTGCGGAACGGCCAATTGCCGTCGTCCACCCGGACAACTGCAACGGTTGCGGCGTGTGTGTGGATGTCTGCCCCTTTGACTGTTTGTATCCCTCTCCCGACAATGGTCCCCAGTATCTTGGCAGGGTTGAGGTCGACGAGAAAACCTGCGTGGGGTGTAAGCTCTGTGAGGAAGTCTGTGGGTGGGAGGGGATCTATATTATGCCAACCGGAGAAAAAGCAGCATTCCTCGCTTCGCTGGGCATCGAGGTGGAAGAAGCGGCATAGAGCGGCCCTAGCCCGCTAAGCGTGTGAGCGAGTATGCTCCAGACCGGCATTTCGCTCACACGATTTTATTGAGGGGATATTCAATAATGCCCACCGCCCCGTTTTTGATCAGCTGAGGGATCAGCTCGCGCACCACCTCTTCGCTGATAACACTTTCGACCGCAAACCAGTCGGTCTTGTACAGAGGCGATACGGTCGGCGCGGTGAGACTGGGTAGCATTGCGACGATCGTGTCGAGTCGTTCCTTAGGAACATTCATCTTGATCCCGACTTTCGCCTCGGCCGTCAGGGCGCCTTTTAGCAGCAAGGCGATCTGCTCGATTTTTTCCCTTTTGGCGACTTGCTGCCATGCCACACGGTTGGCGATGAGCTGGGGGTTGGAGGTGAAGAGCTCACAAATGATTTTCAAGCCATGTGCCCGAATCGTCGAACCAGACTCCGTCACTTCGACGATGGCGTCGACCAGTCCTTCCGCTGCTTTCGCTTCGGTTGCTCCCCAAGAGAACTCGATGTCGACCGGGATGCCTCGCTCGGCAAAGTGCCGCCGCGTGTACCGCACCAGCTCCGTGGCGATCCGTTTTCCCTGCAGATCCTCCAGTCTGCGGACCGGAGAGTCATGCGGGACGGCAAGGACCCACCGCGTGGGCTGAAAACTAGCTTTGGCGTATACGAGATCGGCGACGACCTCCACGTCCGCTTCGTTCTCCATGATCCAGTCTTTACCCGTAATGCCAGCATCTAAAGTGCCGGACTCCACGTAGCGTGCCATCTCTTGCGCCCGCACCAGCATACAGCGCAGTGTCGGGTCGTCGATAGTGGGAAAGTAGCTGCGTGCACTGGTAGTGATTTTCCACCCCGCCTTGCGAAAGAGGTCGATGGTGGCCGATTCCAGACTCCCTTTGGGGATACCGAATTTGAGGATCTCCATCAGTCGCTCTTCCCGTAGACTGTAGCAGGATCAAAGACTCGCTCCCCACAAACTTGCCACTCGCCATTGGTGAGCCGGGAGCGAAAAAAGCAGCTGCGGTACCCTTCATGGCACGCCGCGCCGCCGTGTTGATCGACTGTAATCAAAATGGTGTCAGCATCACAGTCTACCGCAATGGTTTTCACCTCCTGTATATGGCCAGAGGTTTCTCCTTTCATCCACAGTCGTGCGCGCGAACGGCTGTAATAGTGCGCTTTGCCGGTGCTGAGGGTCTTTTCCCACGCTTCCTGATTCATGTACGCTAACATGAGCACTTCGCCGGTGGCGTGGTCTTGCACGATGACGGGGACGACGCCACCGCCTTTTGCAAAGTCGATCGTCACCATGGCGGTTTCCTAACACAGAGCGACACAGGTGGCAAGCGAAGGAGCCCAAAGGAACGATTACCAACTGCTCCAGAAGCGCGGTGCGAGGCGTATGCCCTGGGCCTGCTGCTCGAGGAGTTCGATGTGATGCCGTAACAGTTGGTCACGCCGGCGCAGCGCTTCGACTGCCTCTTGGGTCAAACCGACGACCGCCTGGGCGTCACAAGGGGCAACGTACGTCACCTCTGGTAACGTCGGTCGTGCAGGAGGGGCAGAGGTTACCAGCGCACACCCCGAGACGATCAACGACAACACCACCAACCCCACTCTCATAACGCACCCCTCTCCCACGAGCTATCACCCTAGCATAGTCGTTCTCTCGCGACTCTGCTACATAACCTGCATGGGACAAGACGGCAGGAACACGCCAGAGCAGGAGTGAGTACGTATGATGAAACTGGCCGATATCGCACGGCGACTTGGGTGCGAATTGCGCGGGAATGGCGAGATTCTTATTACCGGGGTAACCAGCTTAGACCAAGCTGGTGCGACAGATCTGACATTTGTCGCTAACAAGAAGTACTTTGCTAAGGTCGCGCGGACAAAGGCAGCAGCCGTTATTCTTGCGCCCACCGATCCTGAGGTCGCAATCCCGTCGTTGCGGACCCCCCATCCCTACCTCGCATTTGCGCGGGCGTTAGAGCTAT
>JANWXO010000031.1 GCA_025057295.1 Candidatus Binatia bacterium
GGGATCCGAAAACGCTCCGTTTGAGTTTTGTCCTCGGTCCCTTTACGTCTACCGCTGACTCTCCCCCTCTGGCTGGCATCGCTGTTCACTATCAGGGGATTTTGCCCGATATGTTTGCCGAGGGGCGTGACGTGATCGTTGAAGGTCGCAGTGATGGGACCGTCTTACAGGCGACCACGGTGATGACCAGCTGTCCTTCGAAGTATGAACCCGAGCTGGCGGCGGGGAACCAAGGGTCATGACGCATCTCGGGTCGCTTGCGCTATCCCTGGCCTTTCTCCTGGCCGTACACGCTATCGCCGCCAGCCTGTGGGGTGCTTGGCGGCGTCACCCAGCGTGGATTCAGAGCGGGGTCCACGCGGTATACGCCGTCTTTGCGTGTGTCGTAGTGGCGGTGATTGCGTTACTCCATGCCCTCATCACGCGCGACTTTAACGTCGAGTACGTCGCAGCCTACTCCAGCTCCACGTTGCCCTTGCACTACACGATTGCTGCCCTCTGGGGAGGGCAAAAAGGGTCGTTACTGTTCTGGACCTTCATTTTGATGGTCTTTGCCACCATCGTGCACCTGCAAAACCGCAACCGGCACCGCGATCTGATGCCCTATGTGACGGCCACCCTCATGACGATCGCGCTCTTTTTCCTCGGCTTGTTGTGCTTTCTCACTCCACCCTTTGAGCGTTTGACCTTTACCCCGCAGGAGGGATCGGATCTCAACCCGCTGTTACAGAATTACTGGATGACGGTTCATCCTCCGTCTTTGTACCTCGGCTATGTGGGGGCATCGGTTCCTTTTGCCTTTGCGCTCGCGGCTCTTGTGACGGGCAGGCTGAGCGACGAGTGGATTCGTACGACCCGCCGCTGGGCCCTCACCTCCTGGTTTTTCTTGTCGATCGGCAATCTGCTCGGCGGCCGCTGGGCGTATGAGGTCCTGGGGTGGGGTGGCTACTGGGCCTGGGACCCGGTAGAAAACGCCGCCTTGATGCCGTGGTTGACAGCGACGGCCTACCTCCACTCGGTCATGATTCAAGAAAAGAAAAACATGCTGAAGGTGTGGAATATGGTCTTGGTCATTCTCACCTTCGCGCTCACCATCTTTGGCACCTTTATCACTCGCAGCGGCGTCATCTCGTCGGTGCACTCCTTCACGCAGTCCGGCCTGGGGCCGTACTTCTTGACCTTTCTGATCTTCGTCCTCGTGGTCTCCTTCGGACTCCTCTTCTATCGGCTCCCGGAGCTGAAGAGCGATAATCAACTCGACTCATTCCTCTCTCGCGAGGCGGCCTTTTTGTTCAACAACTTGGTGTTGGTCGGGTTGGCCTTTGCCACCTTCTGGGGCACGGTCTTTCCCATTCTCTCCGAATGGGTTCGCGGGGTGAAAATCACTGTCGGTCCCCCGTTTTTCAACAAGGTCAACGGTCCACTCGGGGTGCTCTTGTTGTTTCTCACTGGCGTCGGGCCGGTAATCGCCTGGCGGCGTGCGAGCCTGCACAGTTTGCGGCGCAGCTTCTTCCTCCCCCTCGTGACTGGCCTGTTGACCGGTATCCTTTTTTTGGCCCTCGGCTATGGCAACTACTATGGGTTGGTGATCTTTTCCCTCGCTGGGTTCGTGTTGGCGACGATTGTGGCGGAGTTTCTGCGGGGCACACGCGCACGCCAGGCTATGCTGCATGAGAGCCTCCCCCGAGCGTTCGCCCGCTTGGTGAGCAAGAACCCGCGTCGGTATGGTGGCTACGTCGTGCATATCGGCGTGGTGCTGATCTTTATTGGCATTGCTGGTTCCTCTTTCTTCAAAATCGAGAAGCAGCTGACCGTCAACAAAGGGGAACAGTTTCAGGTCGGGCGCTATACGCTGCACTACACTGAGGTCAAAAGTACTGAAGACGCGCACATCGCTTCTCAAGCGGCAGTGGTCGATGTCTATGTCAACGGCCACAAGATCGACACCCTGTATCCGGAAAAACGCTTTTACAAACGGCAGAATCAGCCGACTACGGAGGTTGCTATCCGCCCCACTTTGCGCGAAGACCTATATGTCGTTCTGGGGAGCTATGATGCGCCGTCGCAGTTGGCGACCTTTCAGGTTTTTGTCAACCCGCTCCTCTCGTGGATCTGGATCGGTGGGTTGGTCCTCGTCCTGGGAACGTGCATTACAATGGCTCCTAACCCGGCGGAGCGCCGCGCGCTGGTGCTCGCACGAATGCCGGCTCCGCGGACAGGAGAAGCGGTTGCAGAGTAGAATTTTGCTGTTGGCGGTGCTGCTGTGTGTATCTGTGGCAGCGGCGGCCCCTGTACTGACCACGCAGGAGATGGAGGAAGCGTTGACCTGTCAATGCGGCTGTGGGCTCACCGTCCACAGCTGTAACCATCTGCAGTGTGGGTTCGCCATTCCGGCCAAACAAGAGATCGCGCGAGCGGTGAGTGAAGGCAAAACGCGGGAGGAGATTCTGGCCTCCTTCGTGGCGCGGTATGGGGAGAAAGTTCTTTCCGCACCGACGGTCTCAGGCTTCAACCTGGTCGCGTGGATCACCCCCTTTCTGGCGATCGTGGGAGGGGCCGTCTTTATCAGTATTGTCGGCCTGCGCTGGGCACGGCGTCAGCCGCAGGCAGCCGCACCGCCACCGGTATCGTCAGAGACCGCTCGCTATCGACACCGCTTGCAGCAGGACTTGGAATCCTTCGATGTGTAACTATCCAGGGTGATTTTCTGACGTTATGAGTTTCGTGTTGTACTTTACCGGCCTGCTGCTCATCAGTGCGATTGCCCTTGTGGTTGCGCTCCCTTTTTTTCGCTCCCAAGCAGACACCATCTCCCCTGGCGCAACGCAGGAGGACCCCCGCGCACGCTGGGAGAAACAGAAAGCCGAGGCCTACGCTGCCATTAAAGAGGCGGAGTTTGACCGGCAGATGGGAAAGCTCAGCGACGAGGATTACCGTCTGCTGAGAGACAAGTATGAAAGACAGGCCTTGGAGGCGCTTGCTCAGCTTGACCGTCTGGCCTCAGACCCGCAGCAAAGAGGCAGCGGCGGAGCGGTTGCCTCTACCGCAGCTTCAGATTAAATGCTTGCGGACCTTTCTCGCCAGGACGGACCTGAAACTCGACTTCGTCTCCCTCGCGCAGATCTTCGAAATAGACTTTGGGCGCCAACCGTGAGCGGTGGAAAAACACCTCTTCGCGACCATCGTCGGGCGTGATAAAACCGAACCCCTTATCCCGGAAGATTTTTTTAATCGTGCCTGTCATGCGCACTCCTTTCTCTCATGAAAGAAGACTGTTGCCCGTTTGTCAAGCCAAGACTTTGCATGTCCGGCCTGTGCACTCTACCATCACGCATGAACAACTGGGTCATTGAAGCCGAGCGGCTGAGCAAAACTTTCGCCTGGATGCCGGTGCTCAGCGGGGTGTCCTGCCGTATCGGCCGGGGGGAAATAGTCGGCATTTTTGGTCATAACGGGGCAGGGAAAACGACGCTCTTACGGCTCTTCGCAACGCTCCTGAGGCCGTCGGCGGGAACCTTGAAGTTGTTTCACCATGATCCCCGAGACGCTCAGGTGCGACGGCGCGTGGGATTTCTGGGACACGACAGTTTCCTGTATCCCGATCTTACACCGGTCGAGAATCTGACCTTTTATGGCCGGGCGTATGGGCTGCCCCAGCTCGCGGCACGGATTGACGCAGCCTTAGAGCGCGTTGGGTTGCAGGGGTGGGGGCATATCCCGGTGCGCGCCTTTTCTCGTGGCATGGAGCAACGACTGGGCCTTGCCCGCGCGCTCTTTCATGATCCTGACCTGTTGCTCCTCGATGAACCCGATACCGGCCTCGATCCACAGGGCACGGCGCTCTTACGGGTGATCCTCGCCCAAGCGCGTAGCCAAGGCAAAACGGTGGTGTTCACGACACATGATCCTGCCTTCGGACTGGCAGTGTGCACCCGCGTGTTGATTCTGCATGGCGGTGTCATTGTGTGGCAAGCGAGCGGCAATCTGCCCTCGGTCGAGACGTTCGGCGACATTTACGCCCGCAGCACCCAATCTGCTTCTCGCATGGAGCACTGAGACAGATGTGGGCCTTGTTGTGGAAGGACATTCGCCTCGAACTGCGCACCAAAGAGCGCATGGCTTCACTATTTGTGCTTGCCCTGTTGATCGTCTTGGTGTTCGTGTTCGCCCTCAGCCCCGAGCGACTGCGGTCCCCGGACGTCAGTGCCGCCCTCCTGTGGGTGGCACTGGTATTCGCGGGCATGTTGAGCCTCCAGCGCGCCTTTCTGGTCGAGCAGGAGCGCGGTTGTTTCTCTGGCGTGCTCCTCTGCCCTTTTGATGCCGGAACGGTTTTTCTTGCCAAGTTCGCGGGCAATGTCCTGTTTCTGACACTCGTGCAAGTGCTCGTCACCCCCCTCACGTTGGTGTTCCTCGAGGTCCAGCTTTCCTGGTCTCTTCTGGTACTGCCGCTGGTGGTGTTGCTCGGGATCATTGGCTTCTCTGCCATGGGGACCCTCTTTGCGGCCATGGCCGTGCGGACGCGGGCACGCGAAGTGCTGTTACCGGTACTGCTGCTGCCGTTGCTCACCCCCCTGTTGATTGCTGCGGTCAAAGTGACCAGCGCCGTGTTGGCCGGGGCGGCATGGCCGGGAGTGTGGCTCCGTGTCCTGCTCGCCTTCGACGTGCTGTTTGTGATAACAGGGTGGTTGATATTCTCACAGGTTGTCCAGGAGTGAGCATGAAGACCTTCGCCCCGTTTGCTGACCGTGTGCTGCCGTGGCTGACGGGAATCGCGATGCTCGCCGCCCTCGGGATGGTCTTCCTCTACGTGCCGACGGAGCGCGTGCAAGGGGTGGTGCAGCGGGTCTTTTACTTTCATCTGCCGGCGGCTTGGATGTCGTTCCTCGGGTTTTTCACCGTTGCAGGAGCGAGTGCGTCGTTTCTCTGGCAGGGCAGTCGCACGGCCGATCTCTGCGCCCAGGCTGCAGCGGAGGTCGGAATGGTGTTTTGTACTGTCGTCATTCTGACCGGGTCGTTATGGGCCCGGCCGATTTGGGGAGTGTGGTGGACGTGGGACCCGCGTCTCACCATGGTCGCAATTCTCTGGACTATTTATGCTGCGTATCTCTTGCTGCGCATCCTCGGCGGCGATAGCGAACAGGTCGCCCGCTATGCGGCGGTGCTGGGAATTGTCGGCGTATTGGACATCCCCATCTTGTACATCTCCGTGCGGCTCTGGCGCGGTATCCATCCAAAGGTCGAGCAGATGGCCCCGGAAATGGCGTGGACGTTGTTAGTCTGTACCGCGGCATTCCTCTGCCTCTTTGCCTGGCTCCTGTGGTTACGGCTATGCCATCTCAGTTTGCGCGCTGAAGTTGCCGCCCTTCGTCGACGAGCTGTCGCCGTGTCGTAGAAAGCGCAGAGACATGCTGTACCTCTTTGCCGCCTTTTGTGCCGTGTGGATCGTGATCTTTTTCTACCTGGTGTTTCTCGCTCGTCGTCAACGGGCCCTGGCACGCGAGGTCGAGGCGTTACGCCACCTGATGGAACAGAAACGCGCAGCAGTGGCGGAAAGAAAAGAAGGGATGACGGGTTAACACCGGGGGAGCGAGCGGATAGCCGCTGCTCACCGCATTTCACCGCTCAGGGGAAGGCCTGTTGTCGCCCTCGCGCAGCGCTCTGTCGAGCTCGGCCAGCAGCGTCCGTGCGGCGGCCGCTGGATCCGGCGCACTACTGATAGCCGAGATGACGGCGATACCGTGTGCGCCTGTGGCCAGGACTGCAGAGACGTGCTCGCGTTTCACTCCGCCGATGGCGAAGACGGGCAGGGCGCTGGCGTGCACCGCATGGCGCAACCGCTCGAGCCCTTGCGGCTCTCCATAGGCGGCTTTCGAAGGGGTGAAATAGACCGGACCAAACACCACGAAGTCCGCACCGTGGGCTGCCGCAATTTCTGTCTCAGCATGCGTGGATACCCCGATGAGTTTGCCGGCACCGAGTAACCGGCGTGCCGTCGGAACCGGGAAGGAACTCTGACCCAGATGCACCCCATCCGCGTCAACAGCTACGGCGACATCGATGCGGTCGTTGATCAGCAGGCGTGCCTGATAACGAGAGGTGAGCTGACGGAGCTGCTCGGCCAAGCGATACAGGGAGCCGCCGAGCAAGTCTTTCTCGCGCAGCTGGACAGCCCGCACCCCTCCGTCCAGGGCTGCATGGACGACTTCGACCAAGGGGCGCCCTGCAGTCTGGTGGCGGTCGGTGACGAAATAGAGACGGAAGTCGATCACTCGGATTATTCGATCAGTCCAGTGAGCGGACTGGATGCAGTGGCATACAGCTTTTTGGGGATCCGGCCGGCCAAGAACGCTTTCCGTCCTGCCTCGACAGCGAGTTTCATCGCTTCTGCCATCAGGATGGGGTCTTTCGCACCCGCGATGGCTGTGTTCATCAGCACGGCGTCACACCCCATTTCCATGGCGACCGCAGCATCAGAGGCGGTTCCCACGCCCGCATCGACAATCACCGGTACGCGACTGTTCTCCAAAATGATACGCAGGTTGTAAGGGTTGCGAATCCCCAAGCCCGAGCCGATCGGTGCGGCGAGCGGCATCACTGCCGCACAGCCGATCTCTTCCAGTTTCTTACAGGTGACAGGGTCGTCGTGGACGTACGGCAGCACGATAAACCCTTCTTTGACCAGGATCTTTGCCGCTTCCAGGGTGGCGGGAATGTCGGGAAAGAGGGTTTTCTCGTCGCCGATGACTTCGAGCTTGACCATATTTCCCACCCCAGCCGCGCGTGCCAGGCGGCAGGTGCGTACGGCATCGTCGGCAGTGTAGCAACCAGCGGTGTTGGGCAGGATAGTGTAGATCTTGGGATCGAGGTAATCGAGCAGATTTTCCTTGGCCGGATCGGTAATGTTGACGCGCCGGACCGCGACTGTGACAATTTCCGCTCCTGACGCTTCGATCGCGCGCTTGGTCTCGGCAAAATCTTTGTATTTCCCGGTGCCGACGATCAGCCGTGAGCGGTATTCTTTCCCTGCAAGCACAAATGGATCTTTCATAACTTCCCTCGCGCTGATTTACCCCCCGCCGACGAAGTGCACAATCTCGATATGATCGCCCGCCTGGAGACGACACCTGGCATACTCGTCGCGGGGAATGATAGTGCGGTTGACCTCGACCGCGATACGGCGCGTGCTCAAGCCTAACTCGGTGACCAACTCCGCAAGAGTCATGTCCTCGCGGAGTTCTCGCGGTTCGCCGTTGAGTACCACTGTCATCGCGTTTACCATAGTCCCTTGCGTTTCCCTTTACAACCCTGGCCCCTTTTGTTATGTCCCCTCTGCCGCTATTGGTGCATGCAAACCATATTCAGAGCCTCTTCGTAAGGAGCAGTGCATGGCAAGAGTCAGTCGTGCGCTGATCAGCGTCAGCGACAAACGTGGTATCGTCGACTTTGCCCGTGGCCTCGTCGCGCTCGGGATCGAGATCCTCTCGACCGGAGGCACCGCGCGGGTGTTGCGAGATGCTGATCTGCCGGTCGTGCCGGTTGAGACGTTTACTGGGTTTCCCGAGATGCTGGACGGTCGAGTCAAGACCCTGCACCCGAAAATTCATGCAGGGATCTTGTTCCGCCGCGACCTGCCAGCACACCAGCAGGCCATGGCCGCTCATGGGTTGCTCCCGATCGATCTCGTCGTGGTCAATTTATACCCTTTCGAGCAAACGATTGCGCGGTCAGAGTGTAGCTTGGCGGAAGCAGTCGAGCAGATTGATATCGGTGGTCCGACCTTGCTGCGTGCGGCAGCGAAGAACCACCCCGATGTAGGGGTTGTTGTCGATCCTGATGATTACCCTCTGGTGCTGGAAGCGTTGCAAACCTCTGGTACGCTCTCTGCTGCCCAGCGATTACACTTGGCAAAGAAAGCGTTCCGGCTGACGGCTCGGTATGACGGTGCTATTGCTGATTATCTAGGCAGCGTCGGAGCAGGAGAACAGCGCCTACCTTTTGGCGAAACTCTCCACCTGCAGTATGTGAAAGCGCAGGACCTCCGCTATGGGGAGAACCCGCACCAGGCTGCGGCTTTTTATCGGCAGCCTGAGGTCACGGAACCGTGTATTGCCACCGCCCGCCAATTGCAAGGCAAGGAGCTGTCGTTTAACAATATTGTCGATGCCGATGCGGCGCTTGCGCTTCTGAGCGAGTTTCATGAAATTGCCGCGGTGGTGATCAAGCATACGAACCCGTGCGGGGTGGCGACCTCGACGGTGTCCCTTGCCGATGCCTTCCGCAAGGCACGTGCCTGTGATCCGGTCTCGATCTTCGGCGGGATTGTCGGCTGCAACCGCGTGGTCGATGTCGAGACCGCCCAGGAGATTGTTGCCCTCTACAAAGAGGGGTTTATTGAGATCCTGCTGGCGCCGGACTTCTCGCCCCAGGCGCTGGAGTTGCTCGGCTCTTCCAAGCGTATGCTGAACATCCGTTTGCTCGCCATTCCTCCGTTGCCACAGGCTGTCCCTTCTCGCTATGCTATGAAACACGTTGTCGGCGGCATGCTGGTACAAGAGCGCGATGTTGGCCGCGTCCGGCTTGAGGATTGCCAGGTCGTGACGCGGCGCAAACCTACCCCCGAGGAGTATCGTGCGTTGGACTTTGCCTGGCGAGTCTGCAAGCACGTCAAGTCCAACGCGATCGTGTTGGCCCGCAGTGATCGGGTCGTGGGGATAGGGGCCGGCCAGATGAGCCGGGTCGATGCCGCCAAGATCGCTGTGGCGCGCGCGCGCGATTTGGGACTCGACACCCAGGGAACGGTGGTGGCTTCGGACGCCTTCTTTCCGTTCCGCGATGGACTCGATGTTGTTGCCCGCGCCGGGGCAACGGCAGCCGTGCAACCCGGCGGCAGTCTGCGTGATCAGGAAGTGATCGCCGCGGCTGATGAACATGGCATGGCCATGGTTGTGACCGGCATGCGCCATTTTCGGCATTAGCACCTATGAAGGTCTTGGTGATTGGCAGCGGCGGGCGTGAGCACGCCTTGGTCTGGAAAATCCGCCAGAGTCCGCGGGTGTCGCGTGTCTTCTGTGCACCTGGCAATGCTGGCATTGGCGAGATTGCGGATCTGGTCTCGCTCACCCCGGATGACATCCACGGTCTCAGGCGCTTTGCCCAGCAGGAGGGGGTTGATCTGACCGTTGTTGGGCCGGAACTCCCGCTGAGTCTTGGTTTAGTCGATGAATTCGAAGCCTATGGCCTGCGCGTCTTCGGTCCGACGCGTCAGGCGGCGCAATTGGAGACGAGCAAGGCGTTTGCCAAAGAGTTCATGCGGCGGCAGGGAATCCCCACCCCCTACTTTGGCGTCTTCTCCGATCCTGACGAAGCGCAGCGGTATATTGCTGAAGTGGGCGCACCGATTGTGGTGAAAGCGGACGGCTTGGCTGCGGGGAAAGGGGTGATGATCTGTCCCACTGTGCAGGAGGCCTATGAGGCCGTCGATGAGATTATGCGTGCTCGTCTCTTTGGCGATGCCGGTGACCGTGTGGTCGTCGAAGAGTTCCTCGAAGGAGAAGAGGTATCGTTTCTCGCCTTCACCGATGGTCAGACTGTTCTGCCGCTGGCTACGGCGCAAGATCATAAGCGGGCGTTCGATGGAGACCGCGGCCCCAATACGGGTGGTATGGGAGCATATTCCCCTACGCCGCTGGTGACACCAGCCCTTGCCGACCGCATCGTGCAGGAGGTGATGATACCGGCAGTAAAGGGCCTCAGACAACGTGACATCGTCTACAAAGGCATTTTGTACGCTGGACTCATGGTCAGCCGAGAGAGTGTGAAGGTCTTGGAATTTAACGCCCGCTTTGGTGATCCAGAGTGCCAGCCGTTGATGCTCCGCCTGCGATCGGATCTGGTGGAAGTGATGGAGGCGGTGATCGAAGGGCGGCTCGCAGAGGTGACGTTGTCGTGGGATCCTCGTCCTGCAGTGTGCGTGGTGTTGGCGGCAGAAGGGTATCCTGGAATGTATGAAACCGGCAAAATTATTACCGGCCTGGACGACCTCCAGCACTGGCAGGATGGGGTCGTGTTTCATGCCGGGACGGCAAAAGTCGATGGGGCCTTTACGACCAAAGGGGGGCGAGTCCTCGCGGTGACTGCGCTTGGCGCTGACATCCCCGCTGCGATCACGACAGTCTATCAGGCTGTCAAAAAGATTTCCTGGCCCGGGATGCATTATCGCCACGATATTGGACAGCGTGCATTGCTGTACCGCGCCACGCTCGGCCAGAACTCTTCCGGGGAGGCCGGACAATAGCTCCCTCGTAGGCCGAGCGGCTAAGCAGGGATAACGGACGCTCATGGCACGGATTCGACCATTTTGTGGGGTGCGGTATAACCCCGCTGTCGTAGGAGATCTGCGATCTGTCATTTCTCCGCCGTACGATGTCATTTCCCCCGACCAGCAAACCCTTTTGCACCTGCGCCATCCGTATAATGCGGTGCACCTTGACCTGAGTCAGAATGCGGAACGGTACACTTACGCGGCAGAAACGCTCCGGGAGTGGTTAGAGCGCGGTGTCCTCGTGCGTGACCGCGAGCCAGCTTTGTATGTCACCGTGCAAGAGTTCTCCCTCCGGGACGGGAGGAGACAGAGACGGACAGGCATGTTCGTTGCCTTGCGGTTGGAAGAATTTTCCTCCGGGATCGTCCGACCGCATGAGCGGACGTTTGAAGATGCGAAAAAAGACCGCCTTGCCTTGTTACGTGCCTGTCATATGCACTTGAGCCCGATCTTTTGTCTGTACGCAACTACGGCGTGGTCACTGGAAGAGGTGATGGAACCACAGCTGAAAGCTGATCCGCTCATCGATATCGTTGACGAGCAGGACGTGTCCCACAAGGTGTGGCGGGTGACCGACCATCGACTGATCGCCGACATCACTGACCGTCTCGCTCCTGAGTCCCTCGTCATTGCCGATGGACATCATCGCTACGAAACCGCCCTCCGCTATCGCCGAGAAGTCGCGGCGCAGGAGCCAGGCAACGACGATGCCCCCTTTCACTATGTGCTGGCGTATCTTGCCAACGCCGAAGACGCTGGAGTCGTGATTTTACCGACCCACCGCCTCCTCCGCGGCGTGTCTCTGCCACCGTTGCAGGCCTTGCGCACGGCGCTCCACCGTGACTTTCGCCTCGCCTTGTTCCCGCTGCATGACGCGCCAGCGTTTCTGCGCGCGTTGCATGCTCCGACCCCGGGACGGCGGATCGGGTGCGTGCTGGCGGGCGCAGGACATTATTGGGTGCTGTCGTTTGATGACCGGGTGACTCGCACCCTCGCGGTTCCTGCTCCACTGCGGGATGTTGATGTGACGGTTCTGCACGAGCTGATTTTGTCGCGGTTGTTCGGGTTGAGTCAGGAGGCGCAAGCCCAGCACCTCGACTACACCACTGATGAAGAGGAGGCGATTC
The DNA here is from genome assembly GCA_025057295.1 of Candidatus Binatia bacterium. Taxonomy (GTDB): domain Bacteria; phylum Desulfobacterota; class Binatia; order Bin18; family Bin18; genus JANWXO01. Next base: position 11,449 of record JANWXO010000031.1, read on the forward strand.
GTTTGGTGACCACGCAGCAATGCCAGGCGGCATTCGTGCTCAACCCCACGACGTTTGCCCAGGTCCGCCGCGTGTGCGAGGCAGGAGAGGTGATGCCGCCAAAATCGACCTATTTCTTTCCCAAGTTGCCGACCGGCCTGGTGTTCCTGCCTGCGCGGGAGTGACCCGACGGGGGGGCGAGAGTCCCGACCCGCTCAGCGTCTGCCGCCAACGGGGTGGCCTCCGGACCGCCGTTCCGGCGGCCTGGCTTCGCTCACCTTCAGGGTCCGTCCTAGGGCGAATTGGCCATCGAAGCGTTTGATAGCGGCTGCGGCTGCTTCCTTCGAGCCCATCTCGACGAAGGCGAAGCCCTTCGATTGTCCGGTGTCACGGTCAGTCATGAGACTGACCGACACGACCGTTCCCACCTCGGCGAACAGCTTCTGTAAGTCGGCAGCACTCGCCGTATAGGGGAGGTTGCCCACGAACAGGCGTGTCCCCGCAGGCTGGGTAGAAGCCGGTGCCGGTCGTTCCCCGCGGGGATGGGACGCGCGCTCTGCGCTGCTGCGCGGGGCGAACGGTGCCTGCGGAGCGTGTACCTCGTTCACAGTGAGTGTTTGCCCTGCGAGGGCAAAGCCGTTCAGCGCAGAGATCGCAGCACGGGCGGCTTCGGCTGATTCCATCTCGACGAACGCGAACCCCCGCGAGCGGCCAGTCGTCGGGTCGGTTATCAGTTCGGCAGAGAGAATAGTCCCGAAAGGAGAAAAGAGGTCTTCGAGTTCAGGAAAGCACAGGTGCTGCGGCAAATTGCCAACGTAGAGTCGGGTACCCACGTGAACCTCCATGCACGACACAGGCTGAGCAGCCTCTCGACTGCTGGTCCACCGTGCTGTTGCGGTTAATATCCTGCCCGACGCCCACGCGACCCGGATCCACCGAACCCGCCCCCACGCTGCCCACCGCGCCCTCCGCTCCCGGCTGCGGAGCGACCACCGGCGCGCGGTTCCTGGGGTTTCGCCTCATTCACGGTCAAGGCCCGTCCGTGTAACTCGTGGCCGTTGAAGCGCTCGATAGCAGCCCGTGCGTCTTGGCTACTTCCCATCTCGACGAAGCCAAAACCTCGTGACCGTCCGGTGAATTTGTCGGTGATGATGTTGACCGATGCAACCGCACCGACTTGGCCAAACAACGCCTCGAGGTCGGCGGTGGTGGTGTGAAAGGGAAGATTCCCGACGAACAGCTTCGTTGCCATATGCACCTCCATCGTGCGCAAAAAAAAGGCCCCAAAAACCCAATGAGTGGGTCCAGGGGCCTAAACACTCTCGAACCAACTCACCGATAACCGAACGGTACGAACCGAACTATAACGCTGCCGGCTCAGTCACTCTCCCTGCCTTCTTAGCATAACTCAAGCAGGCAACGGAAGAGGTACGCGGGACGGGTAGGGGCAGAGGTTGTGACTAACCGCTTGCTGTCGTGGATGACCCGGGCGGGACGCAGGCCAACACCGCGCTCCGTAAGGCCTCCCGGTCAAACCCTTGTCCGATGAACACCACATGCTCGGGAGGCTCCGGCAGGAGATCTACCCATTCCATGGCAAAATCTCCAGTGACGTACTGAAACATCCACTGCTCCGTCGAGTCGGTGAAGCGCACGAACCCCTTTGCCCGCCAGACCGTCGGAGGAAGCGAGCGCATGAGTCGCTCAAAACGCTCCCGCAAGAGAGGCGCCGGAGGCAATACTGTGAGCGTATGGAAGTGATCGTGGAGCGCGCCGTGGTGAGGGCGATCGGATGCAGAATGCACAATCTCACCGCGGTGGTGCAGGATACGGTCGTAGTCCATCACTCCCTGCGCGGTGACGACGATCTCGGCACGTGCGTTGATCGCCCGTACTTGGGCAACCAGCGCGGCTACGGTTTGTGCGTCGGTGAGGTCACGTTTGTTGATCACGATAAAATCAGCCAGCTCGGTCTGTTGTCGGACGCCGGAATGCAGGGCTGCGGCGAAATGGGCAAAGTTGATAGGATCGAGAACAGCGATCAGCGACGCAAGCCGCACGAGCGGCAAGACGTCCTCTTTCGTGGCCTGGTCGATCAGTTCGACTGGATCGGCAAGGCCCGTCGCTTCGAGAAAAATCACGTCCGGTTTGAGCGCGGCGACCTCCTGGAGTGCAAGGCCGAGGGTGCCCCCGATCGTGCAGCAGATGCAGCCGTTGGTCATCTCCCGCACGGTATATCCCTGCCCGCGCAGGAACTCCCCATCGATGTTTACTTCACCGTACTCGTTCATCATGATGGCGGGCTTGAGACCCTTAGCCAGACAATGAGCGAGCAGGCGGCGAAGTAAGGTCGTCTTCCCGCTCCCGAGGAAGCCGGAGATCAGATGAATGGGGATGCGCGCTGGCTCGTGGAAAACCACGCGCTCTTTCGCTGCAGTCATAGCGCCCCCTATTATTTCAGGACCGTAAGCAGAGAGGAAGAGCCGAGGCCTCGTCCGGACCCGAGAGGGCTGTGGGACACACCGCCGGCGCGTACTGCGCGCTACACGCGGCTACTCCCTCTCAGGAGGGCTACAGAGAGGCTGGGCAGCCAGACCGTGTAAAATCAGGTCGGTCATTGTCTCTGCCATCATTGCCGCCGGGGGCTGTTCCTGCTCGATCCACCAGGAGACCACCTGGGCGAACATGCCGACCAAGGCATTTGCCACCGTTTCCACGTGGAGGGGACGGAAGGCACCCTGGCGCATTCCAGCGGCGAGGTGCTCTGCGGCATCGGCCACGAACATAGCGTAGACTCGACGGAGGAGTTCATGAAAGGTGTTGCCGTGGCCGAAGACGATCTTGAGCACCTCACGATTGGCTGCCGCGAAGGAGAAAAAGGCGTGGTGAGCGGCACGGAGTTTGTCAACGTAATCATTTTCTTGCGCTCTGGCGTGGTCGAGCTGCTCCTTCAGCTTGCGGGCAGTCGCGTCAACGAGCTCCAGAAAGAGGGCATCCTTGGTGGGGTAATACAGGTAGAAGGTGCCGACACCAATATCCGCTGCCGCCGCAATATCTGCCACTTTGGTGTGATGATAGCCTTTGTCTGCTAACACTTTCTTCGCGGCAGCGAGCAGCTCCTGGCGTGTCCGCTCTTTGCGTTGCTGGGACCGACTTGTGGGCGTGTCTAGCCTCATGGTGAATACAGGTTCGCTCCTGACTGTCAGTTCGATTATGTTCTCCGTGTCGCTGTGTCAAGTTCGTTGCTTGGATCCAGGCCGAGGTGCGTGACTGTCTGCCAACCGGATGGTCAGCGGCAGCGGTCGGCTCGCGATTACAGTACCTCTTCCACGGCTGCTGGTTGTCCGCTGGTAGCGGAGCGGGCGCACGCTTCGGCGATGGCGATTGCCCGGATTCCATCTTCGACCGAGATGGGGAAGGGCGTGTGCTGCTGTAAACCCTCGATGAACGCACGCAGCGTTTCACGTACGGTTGGGACAGGGGCTGCGACTGGCAACGGCACCCGTTCGAGTCCTCTGATGAGATAGGCATAGCCGTGTGTATGATCGCCAAGCAGCTGGCCCTGCTCTCCCGCCAGTTCGATCAACCCTGACCGGCTCTGCGTGGCGCGCGAGCCCATTACCGCTCCCCACAGCGGAGGGGGACGCAGGCGACACATCATAACAAAGTGATCTTCGGTTTCTGTCGTGAACAGGCGGCTAGACTGGCACCACACGGTGTCGACCTCGCGCTCGCTGAGGTAGCGCAACAAGTCAAAACTGTGGACGCCGGTATGCAGAATGATCCCTCCACCGCTCTCCGTTATGCGGTCGAGCCACACCAAGGGTGAGGGTTCGAACCGTTGGCTGAGATAGAGGGAGTGCAACGGGCCGATGGCGGCGATATGTGCTTTCAGCGCTTGCACGACGCTGTTAAAGCGCAGGGTGTGGGCCACCATACATCGCACCCCGCTGGCGGTGATCAGGTGCCGCAGACGGCGGGCTTCGCGGACGCTCACCGCAAAGGGCTTCTCGATGAGGAGGTGAACCCCGGCGCGGCAGGCAGCGGCGACGATCTCTCCATGACGGGCCGGGGGAACGACGACCGCAACGGCGTCGAGACGTTCCCGGGCCAGCATGTGGCGGTAATCGGCATAGTAGGCACAGCCATAGGTCGCCGCGAGTCTTTGCCCGGCTTCCTGATCCCGCCGGCACAGACTGACCAACAGCGCTTGTGGCAGGTCTTCGACAATATGTTTGGCGTAACGGCTGCCGTGTTTACCTGCGCCGATAAGGCCGATACGGAGTGGGTTCACAACGATCTCTTGCACTGATCAGAGCAGCGGACGCCTAGCTACCCCAGGCGGCTCTCTTCCACCTTCCCTCTACACTCTTCTGGCACCACATGATAGCCTCCCTCGTGTGGAGACTCCGCGCAACCCTGCTCCGACAGTCGACGTCATTATAGAATTGGCGAGCGGTGGCATTGTATTGATTCGGCGCAAAAACCCGCCCTTCGGGTGGGCGCTCCCGGGTGGGTTTATTGACTACGGAGAGTCGGCGGAAGCCGCGGCGATCCGCGAGGCTCGGGAAGAAACGTCCCTCGATGTACGGCTCATCGAGCTGCTCCACGTCTATTCCGATCCCCACCGCGACCCGCGGAGGCACACCATCGCCATTGTCTTCATCGCACGGGCAGAGGGGAAACCGCACGCCGCGGACGATGCGACCGAGGCAGGGATCTTTTTTGAGCACGACCTGCCAACTCCCCTGGCGTTCGACCATGCACGGATTTTGCACGATTACTTCACCTATAAGCGCACCGGCCAGCGCCCGCGCTACAGCTAAGGACTACGTGCCTGGACTCGGCCCCCCGAGGCGGCGCAGTGCCGCTTCAATCTGATCGAGCCCCTGCTCCAAGTTTTGCATGGAGGTCGCATAGGAGATGCGGATGTGGTCGGCAGACCCGAACCCCTCACCTGCGACCACCGCCACCTTGGCCTCTTGCAGCAGGTAGAGGGAGAGATCCATCGCCGAGGTAATCGTTTTTTCCTGCCACCGCGTCCCGAAGTAAGCGGACACGCGGGGGAACACATAGAACGCTCCCTCGGGCAGGGTACAAGAGATCCCAGGGATTGCGCGCAGTCGCGCGACTACATAGTTGCGCCGTTTGGCGAACTCGCGCGCCATGCGCTCGACCGGTTCCTGCGTGCCGGTCAAGGCCGCGACGGCCGCTGCTTGCGTAATGGAGTTTGGGTTCGAGGTGCTTTGGCTCTGCAAGGTTTCGATCGCGGTGATCAGCTCCCGCGGACCTGCAGCGTACCCGAGCCGCCACCCGGTCATGGCGTAGGTCTTCGACACCGAATTCACCACTAATACGCGGTCACGCAAGTGGGGTTTCAACGCCAGGAGGTGCGGGCAGCGGGGGGAGTCGTAGAGAAACTTTTCGTATACGTCATCCGAAATCACGAACACATTGCTGCGCTCGATGACATCGGCAAGCTGGCGTAACTCGGCTTCACTGTAGGCTGCCCCAGTAGGATTGGCGGGGCTATTCAAGATGAGGGCTTTGCTCTGGGGACCGAGTGCCGCTTGCAGCTGGGCGGCAGTAATTTTAAAGCCAGTTTCTTCGCTGGTCGGCAACAACTTCGGCTGGCCGCCGGCAAGAATAGCCATGTCGGAGTAGCTCACCCAGTAGGGTGCTGGAATCAGCACCTCGTCTCCCTCGCCAAACAGCGCGTGGAAGGCGTTGAAGAGGGTATGCTTGCCGCCACAATTGGCAGTGACTTCTTGCAGCGAATAGGTCAGACCATTGTCCCGCTGCAGCTTGGCGATGATCGCCTCCTTCAGCGCCGCGGTGCCGCCGACCGGGGTGTATTTTGTCTGTCCTTGTCGCAGAGCGGCAATCGCTGCCTCTTTGATATGTTCTGGGGTATCGAAGTCCGGTTCGCCGGCGCCGAAGTCAATGACCTCGATGCCTTGGCGACGCAGGGCCGCCACCTGGACTGTGACCATCAGTGTCGGGGACGGTTTGATCAGCTGTAGACGTTTGGCAAGATTCATACGACTCCGGTCAGTTGGTCCTTGGCTGGGCTGGGCGGCGCCTCGGAGACGCAGGGGCGACCCTCGCTGGGCTTGAACTCGGCAAAGCCAGAAAGGTTAGCGCTTGGCAAATTTTTCCTTCAGGCGTGCCGCCACGTGTGGCGGTACCAGCCCATCCACGTTGCCATCGAGGCTGGCGATTTCTTTCACCAGACGCGAAGCGGTATAGAAATGCGCAGCGCCAGTCATTAAGAAGATCGTCTCGATGTGGGGTTTCATGCGCCGATTCATCAGGGCCATTTGGAACTCATAATCAAAGTCCGACACCGCCCGCAAGCCGCGGATAATGATACGAGCCTGTTGCTTGTCCGCGTAATCGACTAAGAGACCGTGGAAGTTATCGTACTGCACGCGGTCGCCGACGTCGGTCAGTTCTTGGCGGAACATGTCGATGCGTTCTTGCGGTGTAAACAAAAAGTTATCTTTTTGGGGGTTGTAGACGACGGCCACCACCACCTCGTCGACAATCTGCAAACTGCGCCGGATGATATCGATATGCCCGTAGGTGGGTGGATCAAAAGACCCCGGATAAATCGCCCGCCGTTTCACGCGGTCTCCTCCGCCTGGTGCACATAGAAAGACACTCCGGTTGTGCCGTAACGGCGCCGGTCCGTCAATACCAACTGCCCGTACCGCTCCCCTCCCGGTTCTTGGGGGCTGTGTTCCACGACCACCCAGGCACCGGGCTCGAGCACGGCGCTCGCGGCGAGCTGGCGGAGCGTCTTCTCCACCCATCCCTCTCCGTAGGGAGGGTCGAGAAAGACACCACCGAAACGGAGCTGTTGGGCGTCGGCTACTTTGATGCCCTTCGCTGCAGAGGCGCGAATGATCCGTCCGCGATGACGGAGACCCGTTCGGATTAAGTTTTCTCGGATGACGCGTTGCGCCTCGGGATTGGGGTCGACGAATACGGCCGAGCGTGCCCCGCGGCTCAACGCTTCGATCCCGAGTGCACCGGTGCCAGCGAACAGGTCGAGGACGGTCACGCCGACGAGGGGGAAGCGGCTCACGAGAATATTGAAAATCGCTTCCCGCACGTGGTCAGCGGTGGGACGTAGACGGTAACTTTTGGGGACCTTGAGCAGGCGCCCCCCCGCAGAGCCCGCAACGATACGCATAAAACACGCTTTCGGGGAGCTCCCTCCCCTCAGGAGCTGTGGAGGACCGAGCAGGGGAGAAGCACACCCAACCGGACTGCGACCACCCTGATCCCACACCCATCCTTGGTCCTCGCGGGCTGCCCAAGGCTCCTACGGTTTGTGCTCCGCACCTCTCTCGGGGTGACGGAGAGACGTGAGGACAGCACCCCGACCGCTCCCCCGCTTTGCATGCTCCGAGTGCTTACACGGTCAGGAGATGGACCGCGAGTGCGGCAGCCTCGCCCCGTATCATGCCACCGCCGTTCTGCGCGAGACCGACTTTCACCCCTGCTACCTGGCGTTTCCCTGCTTCACCGCGCAGTTGCCAGAAAATCTCGGCAATCTGAGCTATACCTGTCGCTCCTACTGGATGCCCTTTTGCCAACAACCCGCCGCTGGGGTTGACCGGGATTCGGCCGCCGAGAGCGGTCCATCCCTCGTCGATCAGTCGGCCTCCCTCGCCGGGTCGACAGAGCCCGAGCTCCTCGTACAGGATCAACTCGGCGGGTGCAGAGGCATCGTGCACTTCGGCGACGTCTATATCTTCGGGGCCGATGCCGGCAACGGCATACGCCTGTCGTGCGACGCGCTCCGTGACCCCGGGGTCACCGGGCTGGCGATCCTTTCCCGACCCTAGGAGCGAAGCTTTCACGTATACGGGCTTGGTGGTGAACTGTTTGGCCCGCGCCGTGCTCGCGAGGATCACCGCTGCCGCCCCGTCGCCGATCGGCGAGCACATCATACGCGTAAGCGGTTCGGCAATCAGGGGGGACTGCAGGAC
>JANWXO010000320.1 GCA_025057295.1 Candidatus Binatia bacterium
GCTGCCGATCGTGCGGCAGATCGTCGAGGCGCACGTCGGTCAGGTGATGTATACCAGTGCACCGCAGCAGGGAACGACCTTCACCGTTACCTTCCCGCTGCGTTCGACTGAGGGAGGCTCGTCTCGTGGCATGAGCAGTATACCTGCGGGGAGTGATCCCGTCGTCGTTCCCGTCCGTGAGGAGTGAGGAATGTCAACGAGGGCTTCGTTGAGCAAAAAGCAAAAAAGGGTGTGAGATGAAGAAGGAACCGAGCGCTTCCCCTCGCCTGTTCCTCATCGCCTTCTATGTGGTCCTCTTTTTGCTCGTAGGGGTGATGTTCGTCGCCTTGGCTGCTCTGCCTCCGCAGGGGCAAAAGCTTCCCTACAGCCAGTTCAAACAGTTGGTGCGGGCACAGCGGGTCGCTCGGTTACAGATTAGTCCCACCACTATCGAGGGAGAGCTGTTGCCGGAAGCTCCCCCTCCCGCTCCGGGAGAGAGAGGAACGTCAGGGACGCAGTGGTTCCACACGATTCGGGTGGAAGATCCCCACCTGGTAGCCGACCTGGAGGCGCACGGCATTGCCTTCTCCGGCAAGACGGATAGCTCCTGGCTCTTCCAGTTGCTCCCCTGGGTGGTTCCGCTGTTTGTGTTCGTCCTGTTCTGGAGTGTGTACGGCCAGCGCGTGGGGGCTGGAGTCGGTGGGGGGCTGATGACCGTGGGGAAGAGCCGCGCGCGGGTCTATGTCGAGCATCAGATCAAAACACGCTTTGCCGATGTCGCAGGGCTGGACGAAGCCAAAGCCGAACTGCAAGAGGTGATCGAGTTTTTGCGTACCCCTGAGAAGTTTCAACGGCTGGGGGGCAAGATCCCCAAGGGGGTATTGCTCGTCGGAGCGCCGGGTACGGGCAAGACGCTTTTGGCGAAGGCAGTGGCTGGAGAAGCAGGGGTGCCGTTTTTCAGCCTCTCCGGTTCGGAGTTCGTCGAGCTGTTCGTCGGTGTCGGGGCTGCCCGCGTGCGCGATCTCTTCGAGCAGGCGTTGCAAAAAGCGCCCTGTATCGTATTCATCGACGAACTCGATGCTCTGGGCAGAGCGCGCGGTCTTGCCCCATCGGCGGGGCACGAAGAACGGGAGCAAACCCTCAACCAGTTACTGGTCGAGATGGACGGCTTCGATGCCAGCACGGGGGTCATCATTATGGCGGCGACAAACCGGCCCGAGATCCTCGACCCCGCCTTGCTCCGGGCTGGGCGGTTCGACCGCCATGTCGCGTTGGATAAGCCGGATATCAAAGGGCGAGAGGCGATCTTACGGGTTCATACGAAGAACGTCAGGCTGGCGCAGGAGGTCGACCTCCACACCATTGCCGCTCGGACCCCTGGCTTTGTCGGCGCCGATCTGGCCAACGTGGTCAACGAAGCTGCGCTGCTGGCGGTGCGCCGCGGACGGGAGGCGGTGACCATGGCAGACTTCGATGATGCGGTCGATCGCATCATCGCTGGCCTGGAGAAAAAGAACCGCGTCATCAATCCACGCGAGAAGGCGATTATCGCCCACCACGAAATCGGTCATGCCCTGACGGCGGAGGCGTTGGCCCCGCACGTCGATCCGGTCCGCAAAGTCTCGATCGTACCGCGTGGGATCGGCGCGCTCGGCTACACCCAGCAGTTGCCGACGGAAGATCGCTATCTCATGACGCGGACCGAGCTGGAGGCACGCTTATGCGTGTTGTTGGGGGGACGGGTGGCAGAAGAGTTGATTTTCGGCGATGTCTCCACCGGGGCGCAGGATGACCTGCAGAAAGCCACCGAGATCGCCCGCAGTATGGTGACAGAGTATGGTATGAGCCAACGCCTGGGATTGCGCACCTTTGAGCGCGAACGGCGCGGCCTCTTCCTCGACGTGCCGCAGGCGACCAGACGAGATTACAGCGAGGCCAAAGCGGCGGAGATCGATCGCGAGGTGGAAGAGATGTTAGCGCGCGCCCATCACCAGGTATGCGAGTTACTGACGGCGCAGAAGCCCGTGCTCGAACGGCTTGCCCGGTTGTTATTGGAAAAAGAGGTGCTCGAAGGCGACGAGTTGCGCCAGCTCATCCGTGCTGCCGCGCCGGCTGATCCCCTGCAGGTTGCCGCCGCGCGCTGACGGTTATGGCGAGGACGAAAACGCGGAACATCATCAGCGTGAGCAGCCTATGGAAGGAGACCAATATGGAAACACGACGGAGTGCTCGTCACCTTGGCGTCAGTGTATTGTTGTGGAGCGTGGCGTTGTTCCTCCCTCTTTCTGTTCTCGCGCAGGAACAGAAAGCGCAGGAAGGTCACACGAGGATGTGTTGCATGAGGGGCGGGGAAGGAGGAACGGGCATGCAGGAAATGAGGGAGATGCGGCAGGGCATGAGGGCCAAGATGCAGCAGAGGCATGAACAGATGGAAGCGATGCATCAGGAAATGACGCAGGAGCTGCAAAAACAGCTCACGGCCCTACGTGAACATGCCAAGGCGATGGAAGGGATCACCGACGAGAAGCAACTGTTGACCGAAATGAGGAAACACCAGCAGATGACCGATGACCTGCTGGCCACCATGGTCGAGCAGCGGGTGCGGATGCACGCGCGTATGAAAGAGCGCCACGAGCAGATGCGTCGCCGCATGCAGGAGCGGCAACAGGCTGAGGAGCAGGCGCCGGAGGGACAGGGACACGAAGCGCACCATGGCGGAGACTAGATCGAAACACATGACGTCGACACAGTTGCTGCCAGCAATCCCTCCACGCTCGGTGCTGCCCTCTTTTGGTACGGGGGGCACGAGGATTTGCTCGCATTGAGTGATGCCGTATATGGATGTTTCGTGGTCTGATTCAGGTCAGTCCCAAAATCTCCGGAAAGGGGAGGACACTATGGCATACGCTGTAACGTGGAAGGGGATGATGAGCCATATTGGGTATCCAAATCGATCTTATTCCCGACACGCCTCGTATTCCACAGTATCCCAATGCTGACGAGCCAGAAGAGAAGCAGGGGAGTTGCCCGGATTGGAATCCCTCGCCAGGATGTACGAGACCCCGGAGAGCGTGCCGCACGCCTTTGCTGTGTTGCACGCTGCCCCTATCTCAAGAGCCCCAACCCCTCGGGTGTACGGTTTCCCACTGACCAGCTACCTCCCAGCTTCGCGGAGGGGACCCGAATGACAAAGATGGTGCCAAAAACCAAGCTGCTTTACTTCTGTCTTGGCGATTATCTGACTGGCGCACTCACTGGGGGGCTGACTGCTCTGGCGGTTCGGACCATCGTCAGCTCTCACTGGGATATGGTGATGGCCATGGTGGTTGGGATGATAGTGGGAATGGTCATGCATCTGCTGCTGGCGCTCGCCCTCATGCCGCTGTTGGGCGGCTTTGCGGTGATGATACCCGGAGCGACGATTGGCATGTACGGCGGCATGCTGTTCGGCATGAGAGACTCGATGCAACAGGAAG
>JANWXO010000321.1 GCA_025057295.1 Candidatus Binatia bacterium
CAGAGGAGTAAATCGTTGTTGCCGAGAGCGATAGGAAGCGGTCTGGATGCCAATCACCTGTTCCCCCCGCCGCAGCGCTACACACAGAACTGTCGACGCCCTCACAAACGGTAAGAGAGGCTCAATGTCTGGGGACTCCTGCTCTTGCAACTCGATTGCGTCCTCGCGCGCCAGCCGCTGCACGAGGGGGAGCATCGTGTCGCGGGGCAGACTCACGACCTTCAGTGCCACCCAGTGCTCGGGTGTATCTCCATGGCCGGCCACCACCTGGTACGCTTGCCGGGTAGCGTCAAACAAGAAAGTATGGCTGGCGTCGCACTCCAATATCTCGCAGATGAGCCAACAGAGACGGTGCAAAATGGTAGAAGGCTCCAGTGTAGCGATCAGTTCCTGCCCCACACGTGCCAACGCCGCGGTAACCCGAGCCTCTTGCTGATGCGCCGCTTCGGCCCGCTTCCGTTCCGTAATATCAGTGAACGTATACACGATCCCGGCGATGCCGCTATTTTCCGTTGTCCGCAGCGGGTGGCAGGTGACTGCAAACCAGCCAGGTAAGCGGGGGAATTGCATTTCCTGCCTCTTTCCCATGACTCTGCTCGGCTTCAGAAAGAGGAGGGGGACTGCTTCTCCCGTTCCACAGAATACCTCACCGATGAAACGCCCGACGATGTCTCGATACGAGGTCTGCAGTGCCTCCCGCACCGCACGGTTGCAGCGACGAATGATCCCCTGCTCGTCAGTCAGTACGATGAGATCCGACACAGCATCGAACGTCGCTTCCCATTCCCGCTTGGCTCTGACGACGAGGTTTAACAGGACGGGCGCGCCAGATGCCGGTGCTGTGACACTGCCGACTCCCTGCAACGTCCCAGACTCAGACTCCTGGTGCACGGGGCTCAAAGAGCTGCTGTATAGTGTGGTAACAGGCGTATAGTCATCGGTTTTTGCAACTGTCATGTCTGTTGTGGTCCCCTAGTTGGGAGAATCGGCACTTGCCAGGCAAACCTTACAGGCAGAGCGAAGAGCAACCAAACGCATACAGTGGTTCTGGCCGTATGAGGGCAAAGGCGCACTCGAGTGTCTGGGTCAGAATGGCGGGAGAAATGTGTGTGTGAAACTAGAGAGAGAACGCATGACCAGCAGGAGTCCGAGCGGAATGATGACAAGAGGAGCAATAAACGGCAGATCGGTCTGCCAGGGACTCTCCCGGTCCCACCGCTGAGGAGTCCGCCCGCCGAGACACACACGAGTCCGGTAGCGGCAAGGATGGCGGCAAGTCCCAGACTGGGCGAAGAGAGAAAGGAAGCCCGTTCCGAAGGTAAACTGGGATGCGGTCATGAACTTGGTGAGAAGGCCAGGAGAGGCATAGACGTCTCTTGAGCCCAACGAACCAGCACGCACCAGCAGCGAGGAGGAAGAGGGAGCGGATCCCCGCAGAGGCAGGGAAACGGCGAACGTACAGGTTGCCCGCACCTCTTGCGGCGGGGCCTGCAGGAAGTCGCTGGAATAGCTCCATAAACAGTTTCTCTTGTTCTGTGGGGGGACAGATGCATTGGCAACGACCACTCTCTAGGGTAGCCAGGAGAGGATCCGGCTCTGGTTGATGCGGGGTGCACCTCTCCCTCTCTGCCTTTTGGGCAGAGATGCTCTTTTCCTCCTCGTTTTGTCAAACCGACTCTCCATCCGATTGACCCCGCTCTGCGTAATCCAGGCAGGAGGTGCCTGATGGGAACGAGAAGAGATAGAGGCAAGAGGGTTGCTCCCCCCGGCACGTCGCACCTGGCATACCCACCGCTCGTGCTCCTGCTCCTCACGCAACTGCACTACCAGCAGGGAGAAAAACGCTTGATGCTCGCTGTCTTGAAGGATGCGGTGGAGTGCATTGAACGGTACCTGACAGGGCGACGGGGACACAACTGGCCGGCATTTTCCGCTGCATGCCACTGGGTGCTCGACCACGACCGGACCTGGCCCTTCTCTTTTGAAAACATTTGCGTGGCATTGGACTTGGACCCGCGGCGGATCCGTTCGCTGCTCTTTGCGCCCTTCCGGGCCTCACAGCGATCCTCGTAGGTACATCTCGCCTGAGGGCTTCGGCAATCCTCCAGCTGGTTCCAGGGTCACAGCCGTGGCGGTAACCCTGCCGAAGAGTTTTGAAGGAGGCGCGGCGAGCAGGGAGCCAGTCCCAGTGTGATCCGGAACCAAGAGTCCGGCGCTCACCGGTCCCTCGCGCTCGGTCATAAACCACACCTGATACTCCTTCCCTGGCGGCGGCGGGGGGAGACGAAAGGTGTAAAAGAGCCAGGTCTTCTTGCGCTCGTTCCACAAGACGTGCCCCTCCGCCTCCACTCCACGTTTCGCCCGCCGGAGATAGCCCATCTGCAGTCCAGGGGTCGTCAATACTTCGATCACCGCGCGCTGACGAGCCAGGGCATCGCGCAACTGGGCAGCTTCTCGGGTGCGCGCTTCGACCAAAGCACGCTGCTGCTCTAAAGCCATACGAAATTCTTCTGCCCTGCGTTCCGTGCTCGCTACCGTCTCACGCTGACGTTGCACCTCTGCCTGCAAGGCAGCCAGCTCGCGCTCATAGGCCGCAGCGACAGCTTGGCTCCTTTCTTTTTCAGCTCGCAGTTGGGCGACCTCCTGTTCCCGCACCGTGACGAGTCGCCGCTGTTCGGCAAGCATAGCCTCCAGGTGGGCAAGGATTTGTGCACGCTCGGCTACCAGGGCGTGTTGCTCGCGCAGCTGTGCGCGCAGCTGCTCCACTTCCGCTTCACGGGCCGCGAGTTTCGCTTGTTCCTGGGCAAGCAGAGCGGCCAGAGAGGTCGCCTTCTCCGCCTGGGTCGCCAAGTTGTGCACGACCTCTTGGTAACGGAGTCCGCCGATCAGGAGGAGGATTGCTGCCGCTGCAGCAAGTGGAAGCGCGATCCAGCTGGGCCGCCAGCGACGCGGCCGGGCAGAGAGCGTCTGCGGTCGGAGGTCCTGGCGTACTCGCGCCATCACCCGGGCTTTGACTTCTGGACTGGGACCATCCGGCACAAAGGCAAGAGGGAGGAGTGCAACGACCTCCTGCCACTCTTGCAGTTCAGTAGCACACACCTCGCACGACTCGGCCAAGTGCTCGACGATGGTCTTGTTGGACTGTTCGTCGAGCCCACCCAGGGCGTACAGCGGTAACAGCTCCTGGATCTCTTGGTGCGTCATTGGTCTCCGCCGAGGAGCGGACGCAGCCGCTCACGTAACTTGAGCATGGCCGATCGGATGCGGGTCTTCACCGTCCCGAGCGGTTCGCCGAGCCGCTCGGCAATTTCCGTATGGCTCAGCCCACTGAAAAACGACAATTCTAAGGCAGTGCGCTGTTCGGGCGACAAACCGTCCAACGCCTCACGGACGAACAGGGCGCGTTGGACCAGGTTCACTGCTCCCTCTGGCTCAT
>JANWXO010000322.1 GCA_025057295.1 Candidatus Binatia bacterium
CACGAGAGCATCGACCGCCGCACGTGTAACAGCCGCCACTCGGTCGTGCGTGAACTCTTCCGCCACCCGCGCGCGCCAGCTGCTGTCCTCGAAGGGGAGTGTCGAAGAGACAGCCAACCGACGCTGCGCAAGTCCTTGTCGATAGAGGCCGAGATATTGCGCAGCCGGACGAGTCCACGAGAAATCTTGCGCCATCGCGTTGCGCATCACACGCTGCCATGCCACGCTGTCGGCAAACGTGTGCACCGCCGCCCGTACGGCTGCGACCAACGCCTCGGGACGGGCTTCGTAAAACACGAACCCGGTTCCGTCTCCTGTGGTCGGATCAAACGGGCTCACCGTGTCTCGTAGCCCGCCCGTGGCGCGCACAATCGGGACCGTCCCATAGCGGAGACTATAGAGCTGCGTCAGGCCACACGGCTCATAACGCGAAGGCATCAGCATCATATCGCTCCCGGCTTGCACCTGGTGGGCCAGAGCCGAGTCGAAGCCGATCCGCACGCCGATTCGATCGGGATACATCTGCGCCAGTCTGGTGAGAAATTCCTCGTAACGTCTCTCGCCAGTCCCTAAGACGACGAACCGCGCGTTGAGCGCCAACAAGGCATGACTCGCCGCCTCGAAGAGGTCAATGCCTTTCTGATCGACCAAGCGCGCAATCATACCGATGAGCGGCGTCGTCGTATCCTCCGGCAATCCGTAAGTACGGAGCAGGGCGGTTTTACATACAGCTTTGCCACGCAGGTCGTCAGCGTTATAGGGAGCGGCCAAGTATTGATCGGTGGCCGGGTCCCATACCGTGTAATCAGCACCGTTGAGTATGCCCACGAGGGCATTCCGCCGACTGCGGACCACGCCGTCCAAACCAAAGCCACACTCCGTCGTGCAGATCTCTTCGGCATAGGTTGGACTGACCGCGGTGAGACGATCAGCATACAGCAGCCCGGCCTTCATGAAGTTGACCGAACCAAAAAACTCCATTCCCTCGGCCTGGAAGAGGGAGGGTGGGAGGCCGGTCAAAGCAAACGCCCAGCTGGGAAAGATTCCCTGGTAGGCGAGGTTGTGAATCGTCAAGATCGTCGTGGCAGCAGTGAGCTGAGCAGGGAGACCGGGGACAAAGCGGAGGTAGGCGGGGAGGAGCGCAGCATGCCAATCGTGACAATGAAAGACATGAGGGAACCACTGCAGGCTTTCACAGAGGGCCAGCGCGGCGCGGCAGAAAAAGATAAACCGCAGGGCGTTGTCCGGGTAGTCCCCCGACTCGTCGCCGTACAGCCCTGGCCTATCAAAATATTCGTCTTGCTCGAGGAAATACACCGGGACAGAGGAACAAAACGGTGACGACGCCGACAATTCCCCCTGCCAGACACGAGCTGTCCGATTACCAGTCACGAGCGGCACCTGGAGTTCGGTCACCAGCGTAGGAGGCGGGAATGGTCCCTCGCGGATGAGACGATAGAAAGGCATCACCACACGGACATCGTGTCCGAGCGCAGCCAGGACTCGGGGGAGGGCACCGGCTACCTCGCCCAAGCCGCCCGTGCGCGCAAACGGTGCCACTTCAGCAGCCACAAACAAACTGCGCAAGCGCTGTTCCACTTGGACTCCTCACGTCAACAGGACTCGTCAACAACCAGACCCTGCGCTCGGAACCGGCGTCCGCTTCTCTCACACGCCCAGGCAGGCAAATCAACTTGTCGCTCTGCAGTGTTGCAGGTAGCGTCTGAGGCTGTCTCCCCCAGCCTGCGCATCGTCACCAGGATCCTGTGCGAGCTGTCGGCGGGGATGAGATCTCTGTTACACAGGGCAGTCACTTTCATACCACACCGGCGCTATTCCCTCAGGGCGGGGATGGAACTCCTGCCTCGGTCGCTCCTGCACGAAAAACGCACCGTGCGCAGCAGCACGATTTCCGCAGCAGGCATGGTCCAAGGTCTCATCCAGCCATAAAACAGCAAAATGACCTACACAGGGAGCCATCGTCAAGCAGCACCGTATCCGCAGGGCGGGTAGCCTCATGCCCAGCAAGAGACCTCAACACTTGGTTCTCTATGATACCGATGTGCCTCCTTCTTCACTATAAGAGGCAACGCGTCTAGCCACAGGGCACGGGCAGGACACCGCGCCTTCTCTTGAGTCTCTCCAATGGCTGTGGTAGGTGATTCGCCACTGTTTCTGTGAACAGAAGCAAGTTGTGCCTTCACGCCTCTGTGGACCACGTCCGTGGCAACACTCCGGCAACGGTCAAGAGGAGATGAAACGGTGTTTACTCTGGCGCGTTACTGCGCCCGTACGACGTACCGGACGATCAGCGAAATGGGCAGGATGGGACTCTTCTTGGCGCACACCCTCCTGCAGGTCTGTGTTCCTCCCCTGCGACTGGCCCAATTGATTCGCCGCATCCATTTCGTAGGAGCTCGCTCACTCTTGCTGATTATCTTTACCGGGGCGTTTACCGGCATGGTCGTCGCCTTTCAAGGGTATATCGCCCTGCGCCGCTTCGGTGGAGAAGCCTTCCTAGGTCCCGGGGTCGGGCTGAGTCTGATCCGCGAGCTCGGCCCGGTGCTGTCTGCGCTCATGATCACCGCCCGTGCAGGATCGGCACTCACGGCGGAACTCGGTATCATGCGCATTACCGAGCAGATCGACGCCTTAGAGGTTATGGCCCTCAATCCGATCAAGTACCTTGTCGTGCCGATCTTCTTAGCCGCGGTCATTACATTCCCTCTCTTGAACGCCATATTTGTTGTCGTCGGCATTTACGGCGGGTACGTGGTTGGCGTTGAACTCCTGGGTGTTAGTTCGGGCTCTTACTTTTCGCAGATGAGCAGTGCGGTCACGTCGGACGACATCTGGAGCGGTCTGTACAAGTCTCTCTCTTTCGGCGCGATTGTGGCATGGGTCTGCTGCTATAAGGGGTTTTACGCTGAACGAGGCGCCGAGGGAGTGAGCCATGCCACAACCCAGGCTGTGGTGATGAGCTCCGTGTTAATTCTCGTGTGGGATTATTTCCTCACTTCGGTCCTCTTTTAGTATGTCGATGATCCGAGTTGTGAATCTGCACAAGTCCTTTGGCAGCCAGCGGGTATTGGCAGGCGTCAACTTAGACATCCCAGAGCGGGCCATTTATGCCATCATCGGCAGCAGCGGGGCGGGGAAGAGCTGCCTCCTGAAGCACCTCATCGGTCTCCTCCGTCCCGATACAGGTGAGGTATGGGTTGATGGAGAACAACTGAGCGTCCTCCGCGGGCGCGCGCTCGACCGCGTACGCGCTCGCTTTGGCATGCTGTTTCAGGGAGGCGCGCTCTTCGATTCGCTCTCGGTGTACGATAACGTCGCCTTCCCGCTGCGGGAAAAAACCCGTCTGAGCGAGCGGGAGATCCGCGCAAAAGTCTATGAGCGCCTCGCCCA
>JANWXO010000323.1 GCA_025057295.1 Candidatus Binatia bacterium
CAGTGATGCAGAGAAGCATTATGCGCGACCACAGTAACACCCGTGGTCGCCGCTGGCCGAACAACAATACCGAGTCACCTTTCATAGCAAATTCTCACTGAGAGTTCTTCTTTCCATCTCCTCGGGTGGAGAGGGGATCGATAAGCCGGATTCTGTTCCCTCCCGCAACACAGGAGGGCAACGGCCATTCCTCTAGGCGCATCGTTACCCATGCACTCGAGCGACCGAACCCGGAGGAAGAGAGTGGGGCCCTCTTGCCCACAGGACGGGCATCCTCCTATTTGGTCTTGCTCCGGGTGGGGTTTACCCAGCGTCCTTTATCACTAAAGGACCTGGTGAGCTCTTACCTCACCTTTTCACCCTTACTGGGACGAAACCGAGCCAAGAGACGGTGACAGAAGAGGCCCTTGCCTATTCCAATCGCCCGACCTCCTTAGCCAGCTTCGCGCTAGCGGTCTCTTTTCTGTGGCACTTTCCCCGCCTCACGGCGGGCCGTCGTTAACGGCCACCCTGCCCCAAGGAGTCCGGACTTTCCTCGTGCCGCTACTGCAGCACGCGGCCGTTTGATCCCCTCTCGCCAGCTAGGCATCGGCGTCAGATCCCTGAGCCGGATGCCAATAGACGATACGACCACAGTGGGGACACTGAAAGATCGTGCCATGGTTCTGCAGGTAACTACTCTGAATCTGATTGCACAGGTGCGGAGGCAGGCGCATATGGCATCCTTGACATGTCCCATCGCGGATTTGCACGACTGCCACGCCGCCACGGCGGGCGAAGATCCGCTCATAGCGCGCGCACAGGTCGGTATCGAGACTGCGCACGATCTCCTCACGCTCTGCCCGATCGCGTTGGACTTCCTGCTCCAACGCCGCGACATCCATCTCGAGACGAGAGGTTTCGTGTCCGACCTTGTCTTTCAGCGCCTCGAGCTGGGCGCAGACCTCAGCGAGCAAGGGTTTCTCACGCTCGAGCTGTTCGAGCAGCACCAGCACCTCGTCTTCCAACTTGCTGTTGGCCTCTTTCATCAGGTCGATCTCCCGGCGCAGTGCCAACAGCTCTCGCTCGTTCCGAACCCGATTCAATCGTACCCGCTTCTCTTTAATCTTCGCCTCTTCTTCTTTGAGCTGTTTTTCAAGCGCACGGTGGCGTGCCTCAAGCTCGTCAATCCGCCGCCGTCGTTCTTCGGCTTCCCGTTCTCTATGAGCAACCTCCTCTACCATAGCATTCACCTGCTGGCGGAGCTCGTGGAGATCACGCTCTTTTCTCTGCAACCGTTGATCGACCTCCTGCAGGGCAGCCAGCAAGGCAATCTGCGTGGCCAACGAAAACCTCCTTTCGACACACCCTCGGTCCGGGGACACCCCCTCCCAAGGCAAGTGGGCCCACCAGGATTCGAACCTGGGACCAGCCGGTTATGAGCCGGCAGCTCTGACCGCTGAGCTATGGGCCCGCACGAACTCGAAGGAATTCAATACCATACCCCGCGCTTTTTTCCTATTCCTCCCTGTCCCACTCGCGCAAGCGCTGCAGGCAACGCCGCAGCTCGGCCTCGTCGCCCCTCTGCTCAGCCGCACGGATAGCGCGGAGGAGTTGCTCGCGGCCGCGTTTTTTCTGCGTAGTGCGGATCTTGGCAACACAGTCAGCAAACGCCTGCTCCCGCTCGTGCAGCGTTTCCTCCGGCGCACTCGTCGCGAGGCGGGCCACGCGGTCAGCTGCCGGTTTCGGCAGCAAGGGAAGAAAGGTACCGAGATCGATCTGCGTACCATGTTGCCAGGCCGCGACAATCTCAGTGCCCAGATGCCCCCAGTGCTCAAAAGCTGAGAGCACCCCCTCGGCCGCCACGCGCAAGGCCAGCGCACGGTCGAGGAGCATCAGCTGGATCAGTTCTAACTCGGCTGCCGCCAACACAGACGGAGGCTCGCTCCCCATCTCTGCAGCTCTGGGGGGACGGCCGCCATCGGGTACCGCCGCTACCCTGCGCAGTTCTTCCTCGCTGACCCCAAATCGCTGCGCGATCTGCGTCACCAACACTCCGCGCGCTATAACATCAGTCATGGCGGTCAGCACGGCAAGCGCTTCCTTTGCCGCCTGGGCACGCTGCCATGCAGTTGCGCCAGGCGGAGGGGCGAGACGCGAGAAATAAAAATCTTCTAACGGCTCAGCCTGTTCGAGCAGGACGGTCAGTTGGGCTGGCCCGTATGTCCGCACAAATGTATCGGGATCATGCCCTTGTGGCAGAAAGACTCCTTTCCCCCGAAGCCCCTGCTCAACGCACAGGGGGAAGGCGCGGGTCGCCGCCCGCCGACCCGCCTCATCGCCGTCAAAGAAGATGTAAATGTCCTGAGTGAAGCGGCGCACCAACTGGAGCTGCTCAGCGCTTAACGCAGTTCCTAACACCGCCACGGTCTCCTCATAGCCACACTGCACCAAGGCGAGCAGGTCGATATACCCTTCGACGATCACCGCCCGCCCTCGATGGCGCATCGCCTCCTTTGCCTGAGACAGGCCGTACAAGAATGTCCCCTTTTTGTAAAGCACCGAGTCTGGAGAGTTCAGGTACTTGGGAGGCATGCGATCGTGGGCTTCTTGCAGCTGTGCGTCTGTGGATAAAAGACGTCCGCCAAAGCCAACGATGCGTCCGACAACATCGGTAATAGGAAACATCAGGCGAGAGCGAAAGCGGTCGTAGTATCGCCCATGCTCCCGTTTGCCAACGAGGCCGAGCGTGGCGGCCTGCTCTAAATCCCCGTGCTGCTTGACGAGGAAACGCACCAACCCAGCTCCCCCAGGGGGGGCAAAACCGAGACGAAATCGCTCAGCAGTGTCCGAGCGAATTCCCCGCTGGGTCAAATACTGCCGTGCAAGTTTCCCTACCTCTCCCCAGAGGCAGCGCTGAAAATAGAGCAGCGCTATTTCGTTGAGCCGGTATAGCCGCGACCGCTCTTGCGCCTGCGGATCGGTAGGGTGGGGCAGCGCCACGCCTGCCTTTTGGGCAAGCCGCCGGACCGCTTCTGGAAAGGAAATCCCCTCGATCCGCGTCAGAAAAGTGAAAATATTCCCTCCGGCGCCGCAACCGAAACAGTGAAAAAAGCCGCCCTCTTCCTGCACGCTGAATGACGGAGTGTTCTCGCTGTGAAAAGGGCAGAGGCCAAAATAACTACGCCCGGCTTTGCGCAGCGCGACGTATGCAGAGATCACTTCGACGATGCTGACACGCGCACGAATCTCAGACAAAATCTCCTGAGGAATACGATCCGCCATGCGGCCATTCTCGCCATGCTGGGAGTGAGGATCCCATTCCAACGCGGAAGAAAAAACCACCCACTTCGTCGAGAAGTGGGTGGCAGGAAAATCGATTTGCAGCGGTCTTGATCGATCAACGATGTGGGTAGCGGTTGTTC
>JANWXO010000324.1 GCA_025057295.1 Candidatus Binatia bacterium
CATCTCCTCACTCCGGGACGACGACCACTTTGCCGAACTGGGCGCGACTTTCCAAACGCCGGTGAGCTGCAGCCGTCTCCTTGAGGGGAAAGACAGAATCCACCACCGGCTTCAATTTCTTCTGACTGAAGAAGGGCAACACTTCCAGCAAATCGGATTTGGTCCCCATAAAGGAGCCGAAAAGCGAGTGCTGACGTCCAAAGAGCAAGGTGACATTGAGTTGCACGGTCGACCCTGTGGTAGCACCACAAGTGACCAACCGCCCTGCCTTCGCCAGCGCAGCGATGCACTTGTCCCACACCGCCGGACCGACATGCTCGAAGACCACCTCCACTCCTTTCCTGTCCGTGAGCTTGCGGACCTCTTCGGCAATATCCTGACGCGCGTGGTTGATTGTGTCATCTGCTCCTAATTCCCTCGCCTTGGCAAGGTTGGCATCGAGACTCGCCGTCGCGATCACCCGCGCACCGAGCAGCTTGCCGATCTGCACGGCGGCGCTCCCCACCCCGCTGCCGGCACCGATCACCAACACATCTTCCCCCGGTCTGAGCTGAGCGCGATCGGTCAACATATGCCAGGCGGTGAGAAAGACTAGCGGGATCGCGGCTGCCTCGGTATACGACAACCCCTGTGGCAGGGGCATGAGGTTTGCCTGGGGCACTTTGACGTACTCGGCATTCCCCCCCAACGTTTTCGCCCCGATGACTCCATACTCCTTACACAGGTTGTCTTTCCCGGCGAGACAGGCCGGACAGATACCGCAACTGACCGCTGGCTGCAGTAGCACTGGGGTGCCCAATGCCACCCCCGTCACCCCCGGTCCGACAGCCACCACCTCCCCCGCAATGTCGCTGCCGAGAATATGGGGGAGCGCCGGAGCCTTAGGTAACCCCTGACGCACCCAGAGGTCGAGGTGATTGAGCGCACAGGCTTTGACCTTCACCACCACTTCGCCAACCCCGGCTTGGGGATCAGGCGCATCTTCAAACCTGAGGACTTCTGTCCCCCCGTATTCGTGGATACGTACGGCTTTCATCGCGTTCTCCCTTCTGGTGTGTCCGGGAGTTTATATCCTGCCCTGTCGTCCCTGTAATCTCCCCTCGCACCCCCGCGGCTCTTTCCTCTCCCACCCCGCTTCTCTATCCTGAGCGGTATGAAGACCCTCAGCCATGTCGATAGTCAGGGACGCGCGCGGATGGTGGATGTCGGAGACAAGCCGGTGACGCTGCGCGAAGCCATCGCGACCGGTTTGGTCCGTATGCGTCCCGAGGTACTCCGCATGCTCGTGGCCGGACACCTGCCAAAGGGCGATGTCCTCGCCGTTGCCCGCATCGCCGGGATCATGGCCGCCAAGAAAACACCTGAACTGATCCCTTTGTGTCACCCGCTGCCGCTCTCCTCTGTCAGTGTCGACTTCTCCCCGCAGGAGGAGCAGGGAACGCTGACCATCGAAGCGAGAGTCAGGGTAGAAGGGAAAACCGGAGTGGAGATGGAAGCCTTGACGGCGGTCGCGGTGGCGGCGTTGACCATCTACGATATGTGCAAGGCTGTAGACAAGGGAATAGTCATCTCCGATATCTGCTTGGTGAAAAAGACCGGGGGCAAGAGTGGCACGTACGAGAGGGCACGATGATAACGGTGCGGCTCAAACCCGGCCGCGACGGACCAGTGCGTGCTGGACACCCCTGGATCTTCTCTGGGGCGATCGCAGACGTGGAGGGTGAAGCGGAAGCAGGAGCGCTTGCGCACGTGCTCGCCGCCGACGGGAGTACGATCGGCATCGGCTATGTCAATCTGCGCTGCTCTATCGCAGTCCGTTTGCTGACACGAAGTCAAGAGGCAATCGATGCGGCATTTCTTCACCGCCGTGTTGCGAACGCGCTCTCGCTCCGGCGTGCTGTGCTCCCTGCCGGGACAACAGGCTACCGGCTGCTGAACGGCGAAGGCGATTTTCTCCCCGGGATCGTGGCAGAT
This sequence comes from Candidatus Binatia bacterium, assembly GCA_025057295.1. Classification (GTDB taxonomy): domain Bacteria; phylum Desulfobacterota; class Binatia; order Bin18; family Bin18; genus JANWXO01. The sequence goes on from JANWXO010000324.1 coordinate 1,975, forward strand.
GTGTACGACCGCTTCGTTGTCTGCCAGTACCTCACTGCCGGGGCCGAGCGCCTCAAGCCGCTGGTGGTCGAAACCTTAGCCACGCTGCTGACTCCTGAAGGGATTTACGAGAGGAGCGAAGGGGCGGTGAGACGAGAAGAAGGGCTGGAGAGCGCCACCGGCGTCCTCTGGGGAACCGAGCCACCGCCTTTGCTGACGATTCAAGAAAACGGCTGTCGATTTTTGGTCGACATCCGGAGAGGGCAAAAGACCGGATTTTTCTTCGACCAACGTGAGAACCGTGCGCTCGTTGGAGCGCTGGCTGCAGGCAAACGGGTCTTGAACGGGTTTGCCTACACAGGCGGGTTCGGGGTGGTAGCAGCGAAACAGGGGGCGACCGTGGTAGTGTCGGTCGAGAGCTCGGCAGCAGCTCTCCACCTTGCCCAGCAAAACTGGCAGCTCAACAATCTGCCCCAATCTCAAGCCGAGTTCGTTCGCGCCGATATGTTTGTGTACCTCCGCCAGACCACCGAGAAATTCGACGTGATCATTTTAGATCCCCCGCCGTTTATCCGTCGCCGCCACGATGTCCACGCAGGGGTCAGCGGCTACAAGGAGCTCAACCGTCAGGCGTTTCTTCACCTGCAGCGAGGAGGCTACCTCTACACCTTCAGCTGTTCTCAACACCTCTCGGCGGCTGAGTTTTTGCAGACCGTCCTGCTCGCCGCCGCCGAGGCACGGTGCGAGGTGCAAGTCCTGCGCCAGCTTGCCCAGGCAGCCGACCACCCTCTCAATATCGCTCACCCAGAAGGGGCTTATCTCAAGGGATTGTGGCTACGCCTGGGGGGTTGCAAGAGGTGAAAAAAGATGCGAATTTTCCTTACTTACCTTACGTCTAAGGGGAAAGAGCCCACAGTTGCCTTCTGCCCATCGCACTCACCCAGCATATGACGTACCTGTTCCCCCGGTATCGGCCCGTCGCGACAGGGCAGAAATGTGCCCACAGGGCCGCGCAAGTGTGGATTGTCGATCAACCCTAGCCTGTTTCTGGAGAGACCAGAAGAAAGGGAGAGGAAACACACTATGAAGCTTCGTCCTGCGGAGCAGGAAAAAACAAAAGCTACTGCGAAAACGAAACAAAATGCACGGCGTGCCCAGTCCTCGTCGGGACGCGCAGCCCGGCAAGCTGCGGCAACCAGCACGACGCAAAAACGCAAGAAACAGCAAGAGCCGGAGGTCAAAAAGGAGCACGGACTAGAAACATCCCCAGCTACGCTGGCATCGTCTCCCCTCGTGCCTTCCCCGGTATTTGTCCGCTGTGACATCACCGCCCCGGACGGGAGTGTCCGTCATGGCTGGGAGATGTGGATCGGTGACCACTGTTTTGGCCGCGCCGACAGTAAGGAGCTG
>JANWXO010000325.1 GCA_025057295.1 Candidatus Binatia bacterium
GAACTGTTCATCGCTCGAAACTGAAGAGCATTCTTTGGAACCGCTCGATTTGCGCCGGGGTCACCTGGTGGCCGATGCGAGCCATCAAGACGTTGGCCGAGGACAAGGTGATTTCCGGATTGGTCGTGAGGTACACGCGGAAATCGAATGGGCGGAACAGGCGCACCAGCATATTGCGGTAAGCGTAGGCCGATAATCCAGTGTGGTCTAGATCCCAATGCCAGCAATAGCCGGTCAAAAAGAAGATCTTCGTCTCGATGAACGGGTCCGCGATGATCAGGGCAGTCATGGCGCGAGCCAGGCCGAGGCGACGCCAGTTGCGGCTGACCTCGATCGCCCCGAGTTCGTAGCAGAGACCGTCGGCGTTGTCGCGCCAGCCTTCGAGCGGATCGGGATAGCTGCACTCGATGTACCCGATGATTTGTCCGGCTGGGGAGAGCGCGACGGTGACGTTTGCATCAGGCAGAGCAGCGACAGTAGCGAGGGTGGAGATGCCGGAGATGATGGAACGATAATGGGCAAAGCGTCCGATACCCTCTTCCAGAGTGAGCGTCCGCAGAAAATCCGGCGAGCAGACGCTGAGAAGACGCAGGGTGCCACGCGGAGACGGGAGAGTACGTTCCTGCGGCGTTGGACGGAGGGGATGGGGTGGTGATGCATTCACGAGCTAAAAATCGGTCCAGGTCGGTGCAAGGTTCTTCACCATGATGACGAGATCGCATTCCTGACCGCTCAGATCTTTGTGCAACTCTGGGATGACACCCTCGCGGACAAAGTCGAGCCGGCGGAAGGCTTTCAGCGCGGCAGTTTCGTTGCTGGCGATCTCGGCCACGAGTTTTTCTAAACCGAGGCTGGTGGCGAGCTGGACAAGGTCGAGCAGCATCCAGGTGCCGAGCCGTTTAGCGCGGTACCGTGGATCGATCACGATCCGCACTTTGCCAACGTGGCGGCTGCTGCCGTGGCGGCGACGGTGGAGGGTCGCATCGCCGATGATCTCCCCCTCCCTGAGGGCGACGATCGGGATAACCCGCTCGTAATCTACCTCGAGTGCCCAGCGGCGGACCAGAGAAGTATCGCTGACGTCGTGGCGAAGGTACCAACGGTCTTCCACAGGGACGCGCTGAAAGAAGGCAACGAGCTGCTCGGCATCGGCGGGCTCGAGCGGACGGAGGGTCACGCGGCTTCCGTCCTTCAAAACCATGTCTTTGGGGTATTCTTCTAGCATGCTTACGGCATGGCGGTGCACTAGGCACTAGCTACTTCCTGTGACGAATGATTATGGAGAATGGGAGAGGGGCTGTCAAATAGCGCATGAGTCCACTGGCGTCACGGGCCGAGCTGCGTGCCTTGCACTCGAGCTGCCGTGACGCTTGCTCCTCGGGAGGCGATCTGCTACGGGAAGAGACATCCCAGGGTGAGGAATGGGAGCCAAACTGTTCCCGCGGAGGTGATCCCAATGTACGAACAGATCCAACATCCCCTGTTGCCGCAGGCGACGCATGACGAACGCGCACGACAACATTTTGTGCACGCCCTCAAAGAGCACCTGGCGACCACAGTCTCCCCCGGGAATCGAGTGGTGTACGAGAAGCGTGCCAAACCACGCTTTGTGCGCGAGACACAACGGGCGCCGCAGAACCACCACGAGGTGCGGCGCGTCATGAAGGACGAGCCCTACTACCAAATCTGGAGTGCACTCCAGCGCATCAGCCAAGAGATGATGTGGGACGCGGTAGCCTCTAGCGTCGAGCGGCAGCTCCCGGACCTTGTTGCACGGGCGAAGCAGAATAAAGGGGAACTTGGCTCTCTGACCCTGAACCCGGACCTCCCTATTCCTCCGTACCACACTGCAGTCGATATTCACTGCCAACCAGGGGGCTATCACAGCGAAACCTGCCCGGATGACGTCGCCGCTGGGGCGATCTACGATCGTGCGGTGCACATCTATGTGATGGGCCGTATGGGGCCGTTGAACGATGACTTGGGCCAATCGCTGATCGCGTATCTCAAGACAGCTTATCCGGACTTGCAGCCCCGCACGATTCTCGACCTGGGGTGTGCGGTAGGCCACAGCACGCTGCCCTATGTCGATGCCTACCCAGACGCCGAGGTGTACGCGATCGATGTGGCGGCGCCCATGTTGCGCTACGCCCACGCGCGCGCCCAGGCGCTGGGGAAGCGGGTGCACTTCTCCCAGCAGAACGCTGAGCGCACCACCTTTGCCGATGCGTCTTTTGACTTGATAGTGTCGCACATTTTGTTGCACGAGACCTCGGCGTCTGCCCTGCGCAACATCATGCGCGAATGTTACCGTCTGCTCGTTCCCGGCGGGATGATGTTCCACGTCGAGGTCCCGCAGTATGGAGGCCTGGACCCGTATGACGCATTTATGCTCGACTGGGATACCTACAACAACAACGAACCTTTCTGGGGTGCCCTGCACGAAATGGATCTCGTCGCACTGGCCAGCGAGGCCGGATTTGCTCCTACACGGGTCGTCCAGACGATGATTCCCAGCGCGTTGAAGGTTGCGCGGTCGCGCACCGGCCTCTTCCAGGGCGGTGATTTTGCCGGTAGGGGGCAGTGGTTTGTCTTCGGGGCTGCGAAGTAGAGTGGGAGAATACGTATGCCGAGGAAGGCAAAGGGGCAACGGCCGACGTTCTTCACCGACCCGCAGGTGGAGAAGGTCTTGGCGATGACAATGGCCTTGGCCGGCGAGGTGTCGGTGTTGCGCGAGCGCCTCGATACGGTTGAGCGCTTGGCGGAAGCCAAGGGGCTGTTCTCCCGTCAGGATATCGAAGCGTATCGTCCGAGCGCTCGCGTAGCCGAGGAGCGCGAGCGGTGGCGCAAGGAATATATCGCCCGCATTCTGCGGGTGGTGCACGAGGAGTTGGAGGCGATCGAGAGGGGAGAGACCGCGGCATCCTACGACGCCGTTGTGCGGGCGGTCTCTTCCTCTTGAGGACACGCCTCCTGCCTGCTCCGCTTGGGTGTGCCTGGGACGGTCTCGCCAAGAGGGAGATCCACATGGGGCGACTCGAGGGAAAAGTTGCGTTCGTTACCGGGGCAGGGTCGGGTATCGCTCGTGCCGCTGCTCGCCTCTTTGCGCGAGAGAGTGTACGGGTCGCCATTACCGAGCTCAAACCCGAGCTGGGGCGTGCCAGCGAGCAATGGGTCCGCGAGAGCGGTGGCGAGGCCACCTTTATCGAATATCGAAACCGACGTGACCAAAGAAGACAGCCTCCGCGGCGCGATTCGGCAAACCGTCGAGCGGTACGGCAAGCTGGATATTCTGTACAACAGTGCCGGTGGTTCGGTCGTGGAAGACACCCGCG
>JANWXO010000326.1 GCA_025057295.1 Candidatus Binatia bacterium
ATCTCTGCCGTGTTGCATGCCGCCTTCATTGTCGTGCTCGTCGTTGCGAGCTCAGGCGGGCAATCACGGTCGACAGCACCAGTCGCCTATACCGTGACCCTTGTCGATCCTACAGCTCTCGGGACCAATATCCCTGCTGGGGGGGGCAAAGCTGAGACTGTACGCCAGCCAGCGAAAGAGGAGAATGCCACTCCAGTGGCTCGACCCGCCCCGGAGAACAAACCACGGCCGACCGTGCAGGAGAAAAAACCCGCTAGTAGTGTTCCTCCAGAATCGGTGAAAGAGACCAAAACCCCAGAGCCTCGCCCGGAGCTACGGAAGACACTCCCGACGGGCCATGTGAAGAAACCTGAGCCGACGAAGCTTGCAGCCCCTTCTCCTGCCGAACAAATTGCCCTCAAGCCAGAGGAGAAAAAACCTCAGCCACGACAGGAGGCAACGCAGGCGGCGCGAGAACCACCGTCGCCCAGGCGGCAGGATACGGAACCGGAGGCGAGTAAAACACAGACAGCGTCATCTGTGTCGCCACCCGAGCTCGCGCCGCAGTCCCAGAACATGACTGCTTTACAGGATGCGAGCGAAAAGACCGCTGACCTCTCTGCCGAAGAGCGAGAAAAGAGGATCTCGGCGGCATTAGAGCGGGTACGCAAGCAGGTACAAGGAAGAGAAGGAGGAGACGGGAAGGAAAGCGGAAGAGGCAACGGTGTGGACGGCACCGGGCCTCCTACCCTCGGTGGTGTACCTGGCGAGGGTGGGGGCGGCCTGGTCCGCGGCTTGGAGTTTATCCTGTATACCGAACAGGTCAAAAGGCGGGTCAAAGACAATTGGATCGTGGTAGAAAAAAAGCCCGGGTTGGCCGCGGTCGTGCGCTTCGGTATCGAAGCCGATGGACGTGTCGTCGATGTTGAGCTCGTACAACCGTCTGGGGATAGAGCTTTTGATGAATCCACGCTACGCGCGGTGCGCAGTGCCAGTCCTTTGCCTCCTCCTCCATCGGCCTATTTGCACGAGTTTGCCACACAGAAAGTTGAGGTTGCTTTTGGCGGAGAAGGGCGCGCTGAATAGCGTTATGGGTGGACGGGGCTGTCGAAGGGTGGCGTGGATCATCTGCTTTGTTGCGTTCCTCCGGGGTGATCTAGCGCCGGCTTATGGACAGATTCGGATCGAGGTTCCTGAACCTGGGGGAGCAGGGCTGCCGATCGCTGTCTCTCCGCTTGCCGACATGACGGGAGCGGGGGAGAGGCGTATAGGGGAAATCTTTGCCGATGTTGTCGCGCGCGATCTCGATCTCTCTGGCATGTTTACGGTCATTGACCGTGGTGCCTATCTCGAAGGGCCGGCCGGCTTTACTCTGGCAGAGATCAACTTTCAACAGTGGTCGGTCTTAGGAGCGATCGCTCTTGTCAAAGGTGGGTTTGTCGTGTCCGGCGATGAGTTAAGCGTGGAGGCGGTGTTGTTCGACGTTGCTCAGCGCAAGCAACTCGGGGGCAAGCGCTACCATGGGCACCGGACAGACTTGCGGCGTATGGCACACCGGTTCGCTGATCAAATCTTGTTGCTGTTAACTGGCGAGCTTGGGCCTTTTGATTCGCGCATCGCGTTCGTCTCCAACCGCGGTGGCGGGCGAGCAAAGGAGATTTACACGACCGATCTCACCGGTGCCGATATTGTGCAGCTCACTAGAGACCGAACCCTCAATTTTGGACCGAGCTGGAACCCTGCTGCCAATACTCTCCTCTAGTTCTCGTACAAGCAGGGCGGACCATTCCTATACCGTATGGACCTCCAGAGTGGTCGCGACACCCGCCTGTCCTCGGCAGTGGGGTACAGCGGTCGTTGGTCCCCTGACGGCACGACCATTGCGGCGAGCCTCGAGCAGGAGGGGAATGTTGATTTGTTTCTGCTTTCTGCTGAGGGCCGCATACTCCGGCGTCTCACCGATCATCCGGGAATCGATGTGTCTCCTGCCTGGTCTCCTGACGGACGAGAGATTGCCTTCTGTTCCGACCGCGGAGGAACTCCGCAGATTTACATTCTGAGCGTCAATAGTGGCCAGGTACGGCGCCTCACTTTTCAGGGAGAGTATAATACGTCGCCAGCGTGGTCCCCTAAAGGTGACCAGATTGCCTATACGGGGCGCACAGCGGGTGGCTTTCGCATCATGACCATCAGTGCGACAGGGGGGGATCCCTGGGAAGTTGCAGCGGGAGAAGATCCGTCGTGGTCCCCTGACGGCCGCTACTTGGTCTTCAGTTCACGTGGACGGTTGCGGCTGGCCAGTAAAGACGGGCGCAGCAACAAACAATTGACTGGTGGGGGGGGAGATGATACTAGTCCGGCGTGGTCGGCGCGCTTGCAGTGAGCGAGCGCAACGGGAGAGGATGCAGGGAATGATGAGGTGTGTGAGCAAGTGGTGTTGGTGGTATGGGGGCATATTGGTGCTGGTGCTGATCGGGAGTGGATGTCCGAAGAGAACCCCACCACCCAGTGAACTCCCCCCGGGCGGTGTTGGGACTCCTGGGATAGGGGAAACCGGGCTTCCTCCTGCGGGGCAAGCCCCAGGTGAGACCACCCGTAAGCAAGTCGAATTTGGCCCCGAGCGTGGCGGTCCGTTACAAGACATTTACTTCGCCTACGATTCTTTCGACTTGTCTGCCGAAGCGCGCGAAACGCTGCGAGCGAATGCAAACTGGCTCCAGAATAACTCGCAGGCGAGAGTCGAGATCGAGGGGCACTGTGATGAACGGGGAACCACGGAGTATAATCTTGCGCTGGGGGCGAAGCGTGCCCGGGCGGCGCGTGATTATTTAGTAACACTAGGTGTGTCGCCGGATAGACTTTCGACGATTAGTTACGGTGAAGAACTGCCTCTGTGTCGTGAGTCAAATGAGAGCTGTTGGCAGCAGAATAGGCGGGTCCATTTTCTCGTGCTCACTCGCTAGTGGACAACAGTGAACCTCCTTTTCTTGGCTTACAGTGCACTGTTTCTTTCGCTTGTGGTAAGCGGCTGCGCTACCCAGGCTGATCTGCAAGCAGTGCAGCAAGAGCGGGAGGTGTTGCGCGCTCAGGCGGCTGATAATAAGGCCGCGGTAGAGAGTCTGCGACGTGAAATTGACCAGATCCGCGGCGAGATGGAAGAGCTCAGGCATCGCTTAGAACGGGTGGCGCGAGAGCGCGGAGGAGTCTCTCCGCAACTCAAGCTCCTCGAAGATCGCCTCTCCGCACTCGAACGGCAAATACGCATGCGCTCTGCGGCGGAAGAAGTGCCGGCGGTTAGTGGTGAACCCGTGCTCGCAAAACCAGAGGAACCCAGCGTCCCTGCTGCAAT
>JANWXO010000327.1 GCA_025057295.1 Candidatus Binatia bacterium
ACTGACCAGTAGCAAAGAGGAGGCCTTGTCCCTCAGTTCTTCCGGGAAGGCAGAAAGCGGGGCGTTGATATTGACACCGATGCCCAAAATGACGGCACACAGTGTACTCGCAGAGACCTGCATCTCCGCCAGGATACCGCAGACTTTCTTGTCATTCACCAACACATCGTTAGGCCACTTAATGGAAGGCCGGAGCCCGCACACGCTAGCGATCGTCTCAGCCACAGCCACCCCAGCGAGTAAATTGAGGCTCGGCGCGGCCGCGATAGACACCGGGGGGCGGAGAATGACCGAAAGGTACAAGTTGACATGGGGAGGCGAGACCCATGTCCGTCCCAACCGGCCTTTGCCGCCGGTCTGCATGTCGGCGATGACAACCGTCCCTTCCGGCGCTCCGTCGCGCGCCAGGCGTGCGGCGTACGTGTTGGTGGAATCAAGCGTGGGGAAAATGTGCAGGGGTCTCCCCAGAAACCGGGTGCGCAGGTGGCTGGCAAGCGCCTGCGCGAAATTTGCGCTCGCAGCGTCGTTCATCACGCGTGACTCATCACCAGGGAAGCATACGCGCTCCCCCGCAAAGTTCAGGATCTCGTCGTGATCGTCATGCTCAAGTCGGCCGCCGGTGCGGAGTGGGTGAGTGCGCCGACAGAAATAAAGTCCACACCCGTTTCTGCCACTTCCCGCACCCGCTCTATATTGATATTGCCGGACGCTTCCACCAACGCTCGCCCCCTGACGAGCTGGACAGCCTCCCGGATCTGCGGAGTTGTCATGTTATCGAGTAAAATGATATCCGCCCGTGCCTCAAGGGCCTCTTGCACTTCAACCAGGTTCGTACACTCGACCTCGATACGTAGGAGTGCAGAAGCGTGGCGGCGCGCCCGACGCACCGCTTCCCCCACCCCACCACAGAGGGCAATGTGGTTATCCTTGATGAGAACTCCGTCATCCAATCCCAGGCGGTGATTGCTTCCTCCCCCACAGGTGACCGCATACTTGTCGAGCAAGCGAAATCCAGGCAGCGTCTTGCGCGTATCAATGATCTTGCAGGAGGTTCCGGCCACGGCGTCGACAAACCGTCGCGTCAGGGTCGCAACGCCAGAAAGACGCTGCAGAAAATTCAATAGCGTACGCTCGACGACCAAGAGGGTAGCGGCCTTCCCCCACAGCTCAGCAACCACCTCTCCTCTCTTCACCAGACTTCCCTCTGCCACCAGCGCACGGAAGCCCGCAGTTGCCCCAAGCAGCTTCAGGATACGCTCCCCCAGCGGCAGCCCGGCGACGGTCAGATCCGCTTTCGCCGTAATCCTGCCTGCTGCCTCCCGGTCGGGCGGAACCGTCGCGAGCGTCGTGACGTCCCCACGGCCGAGATCCTCCTCCAAAGCCAGCAGAATGAGACGCGAAACCGCAGGGTGGTCAAAAGGATGCAGCATATTTGCACCGAGTTATCGTTCTCTCCATCGAGGCTCTCACAAAGCTCAGGGCTGAACGCATCCGTGCGGATGCGCCGACAACTTTTTCTGCAGAGCCCTTCCGGCTCGAGTCTCAGCCTCGGTGGTCCCACACACCGCAGGTATGCCAGGTATAGCCAACCACATGTGTTAGGACGCCTCGATCTGACGGAGGCGTGCGAGGCTCCTCTCCAAACTGAGCCGTTTCTCTTGTAACTGAGTGGCACGGTCGCGCTCTTTGGCGACGATCTCCTCAGGGGCGCGCGCGAGAAACTGCGCATCCTGGAGCTTGCGCTGAACACCCGCCAGCTCAGCCGTTACCTTGCTGACCTCGCGCTCGAGGCGCTTGAGCTCTTCTTGTACATTGACCAGACCAGCCAAAGGGACATAAATCTCCACGCCGTCAACTACCGCGAGCGCTGCTCCACGAGGACGGTCACCGTCGGGGTGGTAATGAACCTCACTCAACCGGGCCAGGCGGCGCACGTATCCCTCATGGGAGCGGAGTTGCGTTCCTGCCGTCTCTGTCTTTGGTACCAGAATACCGGTCAGAGGCTGTCCAGGCGGCAGGTTCATCTCTGCACGGATATTGCGCACCGCTCGAATTGTGTCCATCAACAAGCCCATGTGCCGCTCAGCTTCGCTATCGACCAGACGAGGATCGTAGAGAGGATAGGGTTGAATCATAATGCTGTCATCAACACGGTCGGGGTGCAGCGCGTGCCAGATCTCTTCGGTGAGAAACGGCATGAACGGGTGCAAGAGCCGCACGACGGCATCGAGCACGGCACTGAGCGTTTCCCGCGTCTGTCCTTGCTCTTGTGCATCTGGGCTTTCCAGGGCGATCTTACTCAGCTCCACATACCAATCACAGAACTCGTGCCAGATGAACTGATAGAGCAGCGCGGCAGCCTCATTGAAACGATACCCGTCGAGCGCAGAGCGCACCTCGCGAATCGTGTGCTGTAAGCGGGACAGAATCCACCGATCAGGCAGACTCAACCGCTCCTGCTCGCGCTCAAGTCCTACACCGCCGCCCTCTTTCCCTGTGAGGTTGAGGAGCACGAAACGTGCCGCGTTCCACACCTTGTTGGCGAAGTTGCGATAGCCGGTAATGCGTTCAGCAGACAGGCGGATATCTCGTCCCATCGCCGAAAGGGCCGTCAGCGTAAAGCGTAGGGCGTCGGTCCCATAGGACCCCATGACCTCCAATGGATCGATCACGTTCCCCTTCGACTTGGACATCTTCTGTCCGTGCTCATCCCTCACCAGGGCGTGGATATAGACGTGGCGAAAGGGGACATCGCCCATGAACTTGAGCCCTAACATCATCATACGGGCAACCCAGAAAAAGATGATGTCAAAGCCGGTGACGAGCGTAGAGGTCGGATAAAACCGGCGTAGATCCTCTGTTTGTTCAGGCCAACCCAGCGTGGAAAATGGCCACAGCCCAGAGCTGAACCAGGTGTCGAGCACATCGGTCTCCTGCGTAACCTGACTGGAGCCGCACCTGCGGCAGGTGGTCACGTCCTCACGGGAGACGATCACCTCCCCACACGCGTCACAATACCAGGCAGGGATGCGGTGCCCCCACCAGAGCTGGCGCGAAATACACCAATCGCGGATATTTTCCATCCAGGCAAAATAGGTCTTTTCCCAATGCGCAGGAAAAAACTGGGTGCGTCCGTCTCGGACAGCGGCGATTGCCGCCTCGGCGAGAGGTTTGACCCGCACGAACCACTGCGTGGACAGAAACGGCTCGACCACAGTGCGACAGCGGTAGCAGTGACCAAGGACAATTTGGTATGGTTCGGTGCGGAGCAAGACACCAGACCGCCGGAGGTCCTCGACCAGCTGCGTACGGCAGACATAACGGTC
>JANWXO010000328.1 GCA_025057295.1 Candidatus Binatia bacterium
GACGGAACCAGTGTCCCGGGGGATACGAGCTACCCGGAGGATAAATTCTACCACGGCGTTATCTGGAAGATCTTCTGGAGTACCAATAGCGGCATCATCCGCAGTGCGGCTGGTAAGGAGATCCCTTTTGTGTTCCCCTATGTCACCCTCCTCGGAGTGCCACGTCAGGATATTCGTTTCTTGCGCGAGGGGATGCGGGTCGGCTTCGATGTCGGCTGGACTGCCAAAGGGCTGCGCGCCACTGTCATCAAAGTCTACGATCTCTATGCCGATGGTGTGAAAACGGACAGTTAGCTCATCCCTGTCTCACAAAGGGAGAGCAGTGCGGAACAAAAGAAACCGGCCGAGAAATTCCCCCACCACAGCTGCGAGAATGGCAATGTAGAAAAGCCCGGTCGCAGCCATCGTCTGTGGAATCTGGAGGGTACGCCAGATCATGTAGGCCAAAGGAAGGGAAGCGAGCGGACCCAACCCAAGGCGTAACCACAGCAGGGTGCGGTGGTTCGTCCATAGGCTGTGCACACTGGCAACTGTTTCTTCTCGACCGGCGAGCAGCAACAGGCCGGTTCCAACCAGCAAGACACCAAGGTGGATAATGACTGTCCCGACGTAGAAGGTGAAAACCCGCTTGAACGGTTCGAGTGACAGACCAAGCTCGATCAGATACCAGTGACCGAGTGACATCCCCGTCGCCACTGCTCCAAGCATCAGGGAAGCAGTGAAGAAGGTCAGCGGGTAGAGCACGGTTTCCACCGCCAGGAAAGGAGTGTGGCGATAGGTATTGGCGCTGATCGTCAAAGCAACCACTCCCGACAGCAACGTCGCCACATACGCCCGTGCCCGCAGCACGAAGGGGTCGCCCCACAGCGTATAACTATACAGGCCGCAGCAGACGCAGAAGAGAAACCATGCCCCGACTTCGACACCGCGTGCGAGCGGTATCGTCTCCGGGCGGAGGAAAAACACCAAGTAGAGCTTGCCCAAGAAAATAGCCAGCCCGCAGCCGAGATAAACGCAGGCGGTCGATTTAAAGAACCCGCGTTCGATGGCGTGGAAGCTCGGGACGCTGAGGGCGGCGATGCCTCCAACGGCGAGCTGGCCAAAGATGAGCAGGAAGGTGTGCGCGAACTCGATCATGCCGGGACTGTAGCGAGCGCGTGGACACGCCTCAAGGGTGGGAAGCGAAGAGACACCTCTAGACTCTCATCCGCCGCCCTGCTATGGAAAGTTGACTCTCAGAGTCTCTATTGGAGACTGTGGAGTATCACAGTGGCGTCGGCTTCGCTGCTTACTGACGAAATCCGGGCATGGATCGGGCGTGAGGCAGGACCGTGGACAATCGAGGTCACTCCTCGCGACGTCAAACGGTTTGCGGTGGCGACGGACGATCTGAATCCTCTGTATTTCGATGAAGAGTATGCGCGCAAGAGTCGCTACGGTGGGCTGCTCGCTCCCCCGCTCTTTTATATGGCTCCTCTCACTGATCCGGTGCCAGAGAGCCAACTGCGGCCCGATGGGCTGCCGTACGAGGGGAAATTCCCCATTCCGCCTACTCCTTTGCCGCGGTTGATGGATGGGGGAACGGAAATCGAGTTCTTCACCCCGATTCGGGTTGGGGATACGCTCACGGGGCGCAGTAAGATTGTGGACATCTATCAGAAAGACGGGCGGACCGGACCTCTCATCTTTGTCGTGCGCGAAACCACCTATACGAATCAGAGAGGTGAAATCGTGCTGGTCGAAAAAGGGACGGCCATTCTGCGCTAGGAGTCAGTGATGGCCGAGGAACAGCTGTATTTCGAGGATGTCGAAGTCGGTATGGCACTGCCACCCCTCCATAAAACGCCCTCCAATACCCTCTTGTTTTTGTATAGTGCGGTGACCTGGAATCCCCAGCGCATCCACTACGATAAAGACTACTCGCTGAGGGAAGGCTACAGAGACGTGATCGTACACGGCCCTCTGCGCGGAGCCTTTCTCTCCCAGCTCATGACGCGCTGGATTGGCGATGGGGGAACGCTGAAAAAACTCTCCTACACCAACCGTGATATCGCTTATGTCAATGAGCCCCTCATCTGTAAAGGGACGGTGACCCGCAAGTGGATCGCCGACGGTACGGGGTATGTCGAATGTGAAATCTGGGTAGAAAATGCCCACGGCGTCCGCCTGACGCCCGGTAGTGCGGTCGTTGTGTTGCCGAGAAAGGAAGCCCAGTAGGGGGCTCTGGAGGACGAGAGGACAGGCAGATGGCGCGAAAACGGGTCAAGCTCATCCATACTTCAGATGTTCATCTCGAAAGCGACACGTTCGGCAAAAGCGAGGAGGGCAAAGCCTATCGTCTGCGTATTCGGCAGGCGTTTCGAGCAATCGTTGATCGCGTGATCGCGGAAGACGCGGATCTCTTCTTGATCGCCGGCGATCTGTTCGACTCCAACCGGGTGCCCGAAGCGGCCATCGAATTCGTGTGGCGCGAACTCGCACGGGTACCGTGTCCGGTCGTCCTGATTCCGGGCAACCACGACTGTTACGATCAGCGCTCGATTTATAAGAAGGTTGATTTCTCTGCTATTGGGCCGCATGTGGTGACGCTCACCAGCGAGGAGGGGGAGATGGTGACCTTCTCCCACCTCGATACGACTGTGTGGGGGAAAGGGATGGTGGAGCACGATCATACCTTTCGCCCTGTGGCAGGAGTGCTGCCGCGACACCGCGATGACTGGCACATCGGTATGGCGCATGGATATTTCGTCGAGGGGGATGAGGGGCACCGTTCTTCCCTCATTACGCCTGACGAAATCGCTCACTCTGGGCTCGATTATCTCGCGCTTGGTCATGTCCATGTGTTTTCTGACGTGAGCCGGGGAGAGACGAAAGCGTGCTATCCGGGCACCCCAGCCCCGTTACACCTGGGGGTGAATAACGGCGGGAGTATCGTCGTGGTGACGCTGGACCCGGAGGCTGGCGTCTCGTTTCAGCAACAACGGATCGTACTGGCATAAGGGTAGCGCTGAACTTTGGGGATGCAGGAGGGACTCATGGCAGGACTGTTGGCTGGCAAGGTGGCATTGATCACCGGCGCAGGGTCGGGGATTGGTCGGGCAACGGCCCTCGCATTTGCGCGGGAGGGGGCAAGGGTAGTCGTGTCCGACGTTGTGGTCGAGGGGGGAGAGCAGACCGTGCAGCTGATTCGGGCTGCAGGGGGGGAGGCGATTTTCGTCAAGGCCGATGTCGCTAACGCTGCGGAAGTAGAAGCGTTGGTCGCAAAGGCCGTCGAAACGTACGGACGGCTTGACTGTGCGTTCAACAATGCCGGTATCGA
>JANWXO010000329.1 GCA_025057295.1 Candidatus Binatia bacterium
AGCCCCATTCGAGTGCGCGTAGCTGCTCTAACTTTTCTGCTTCTTCCAGCGGGGTGGGAGCAAGACGGGTGAAAGTGAGCAGGAAATCCCGTCGGTAGACGTATAATCCGATATGTCGGTACGCCAGGACTCCGTCTTGGCCTCTCGCAGCTGGACTCTGGTCGCGGTAAAAAGGGATCGGACTGCGGGAAAAATACAGCGCATAGTGGTTTCGGTCGGTAACGACCTTGACGACGTTGGGATTATACCATTCCTCGACCTGGGTGATAGGGGTTTTGACGGTCGCCATGGCTGCGTCTGGGGTATGAGTCAGCAGGGCAACCGCATCTTCGACCATGGTCGGCGGGAAAGCAGGAAGATCGCCCTGAATATTGACGATGATGGGTGCGTGGAGTCCGGCTGCGACCTCAGCTAAACGGTCGGTTCCGGTCGGGTGGTCCGCACGGGTCAGAACCGCCTCACCGCCAAAACCTCGTACTGTCTCGGCAATGCGTTCATCGTCAGTGGCGACCAGGACGCGGGCTAAGCCGCGGACCTGGAGGGCTTGTTGGTAGACGTGCTGGATCATGGGTTTCCCGCGCAGCAGTGCCAGAGGTTTACCAGGAAAGCGGGTTGAACCGTAGCGGGCCGGAATGAGGGCAACAATGTCCACGCGTGCGTCACCCTTGCCGAGAGAGTTGTGTCTGGAGACACCTTGCCACGGGACTCCACTATACGGAAGAAGCTCGACGTCGTCAAATTGCGTTATTTCTTGCCGGCTTTGCTTTGCTGTCTGTTGGAGGGAGAAACGACACTGCGGCAGAGGCGGCGCACGGGACAGCGGGGGCAGTGGGGGGTACGCGCAACGCAGATGGTTGCCCCGAGGTCCATAATGGCCTGGTTAAAGACGTGCGCCTGGCCCGTTGGGGTCACCTGACGCGCGACGTCCCATAGCGCCCGTGTTGTTTGCCGTTCCGGCGGCAGGGCGAAAAAGCGACGGAGCACACGGGCTGCATTGGTGTCGAGGATCGCAGCGTCTTGGCGGAAGGCGAAGCTTAACACGGCACCAGCCGTATAAGGGCCGACACCCGGGAGGGCTGTCAATTCTTTGTACGTCCTGGGGAATTGACCGCCGTGTTCAGTGACGATCTTTCGCGTGGCTTGCTGCAAGTGACGGACACGGGCGTAGTAACCGAGCCCCTCCCACGTTTCTCGCACCTGGCTTTCGTCTGCGCCCGCCAGTTCCTCTACGGTAGGGTAGCGCTTGAGGAATTTTTCGTAATAGTGCAGGGCGCGCTGCACCTGGGTCTGCTGCAACATCATTTCCGAGACGAGGATGGCATATGGGTCACGCGTGCGCCGCCAGGGGAGGTCGCGACCGTGCTGGTGGTACCAAGTGATAAGCCGGCGCTGAAACGCCCGTATAGTGGCCGGGTGGGCTGGCTGCCATCTAGCTCGAGAGGTCCTTGCCACGGTGGGCTGTTGTGGCAGAAACTGCACGGCGAGGAAAGAGGGGATTTGCCTTGACTCAACGAGCAGGAGACATTAAGGTAGCGGCGGGCGATCTGCAAGGAGGGTCGGTACTTATGGCAGGACGGGACAGTCTGGAAAAGACGATTGCGAAAATTCTTCACCGCCATTGCGAGTTTGGCTGGGCGCACTATTACATTCCGAGCGAAAAATTCCCGAGCTTGGTGGAGGAGTTGTTGAAAGTGCTGCAGCCTGCCCAAGAGGCGAGCGAGGACGAATTGGTCAGGCTGTTCCTCGGCATGAGACGTTATCCGTCCGAACAAGAACGCGTCCAGCGCCTCCTGGCCGAGTACCAAGTCCTCAGAAGAGGCGAGTCACGGTAGCACTATGTCTCCCATTGTGCTGGGAGAGGGAGCCACCTCTGTGCCTTGGGGCCGTGGCTCGGTGCTCGCACAGCCGTCCTTCTTAGCTGCTGTACGCAGCGGTCTGATCGCTCGCATAACGCATAACTCCTTTTGTCTTTGAGTAGACTCTCGTCAAGTGGTAGAGGAAGAGCCTTGCTTACTCAGTGGGGCTGCGTTCCTGTGGTGGCGGCGGAGTCAGTTTTGCTGCGGTTTCCTCGAGCCGACGCAGCCGCTCAGCGATATTTTCTTGCAGGCGTTGCGATTCCTGGGCCAGTGCAGCACGCTGGGCGAGCGCCTCTTGCAGTTGGGTGCGTAACTCCTGCTCGCGCGCCAGTCCGCGGTGGTATTCATGTTGCAGTCGGGTAAGCTCCTGGGCTGCGGTTCGGTGGGCGATCACATAGCCTAGGGCGACACCTGTGGTGAAGGCAAACGTCATCCAGAGCAGGGCCGTGGGTACACGCATACAAAGCCTGGTGCCAGGGAGTTCTTGGTCAGACTCTAGAAGGCTCGTGCCAGGCTGTCAATGCGTAGGGGTTTGACATCTGCGAAATGAGCAGGTAGTCCCTGTGACGATAATGTCCGAGGTGCTGCATGAGTGAGCCGCAGCGGACCCGGCAGACGATTGCTGGTCTTTTGCTCCTCTGTTTCTTGCTCTACTTCTGGGAGCTCGGGAAAATCCCCTTTTACAATTATGAGGAATCCAAAGAGGCCTTGATCGTGTGGGAAATGGTCAATGGAGGGGGGTGGATTTTACCGCACCGCAACGGTACCGAGATGCCGCTCAAGCCACCGCTCTTTCATTGGCTCGGTGCGATGGTTGCTGTGGTGAGCGGGAAGGTCAATGAGTTTGCTGTGCGTTCGCCTTCAGCGTTCGCTGCCACGGGGGCTGTTCTCCTCATATTTTTCTTTGCCCGAGTCTTGTGGGATTGGCGTACGGGGCTGCTGGCTGCACTCATCTTGGCCACTTCACCGGAGTGGGTACGCTGGGCGGTCACTGCACGCAGCGATATGGTCATGGTTTTCTTTCTCACCGCCGCTTTTGTCTCCTTTTTCTTCCTTTGGCAGGAGCAGGCCAGCAAGCGGCGCACTGTGTATGTGTTCTATCTCAGTATTGGGTTTGCCACTTTGGCGAAGGGACCGCTGGGATTCGTGTTGCCAGGACTGGTGATCTGCGTCTTTCTGGCGATGCGACGGGCCCTCTCTTTCTTGTGGCGTATGCGGCTGCTGGAGGGCGTGCTCATCGTGTCGCTCGTCGCCGTGTCGTGGTACGTGCTCGCCTTCTGGCAGGGGGGAGAAGAGTTCTTGCGCCGCCAGATCCTCGACGAGAATGTGTTTCGCTTCTTCGACAGCGAGCAAGGTGGTCCCAGCCGTGATCATAGCTGGTTTTATTACCTCCCGACTCTCTGTGTCGGAATGTTGCCGTGGAGTTTGTTCTTCCCGGCCCTCATCCATTTTCTGTAC
>JANWXO010000032.1 GCA_025057295.1 Candidatus Binatia bacterium
CAGCCGCTCCCACGGCACCATCACCTGCCCGGTCGTCACCTGGGGCCACTGCTGGCGAGGCACGGCAGCAACCTCCCGCAGGGTCACCATCCCGCGCAATCGTCCATTCTCCGTCACCAAGAAGCACCGTCGAGCGCCGGTGAGCACCTGCGCTTCAACCAGTTCCTCCAGCGGGAGGCGGTCGGACACCTCCACACAGTCGCGGGTCATGACCTGCGCCACACGCACGTCGTGCAACGACTGCTGCAGGTTTGCCTGGACATAGCTGGCTGCGGCCGCGTTCTGCAAGAACCAGCCGATCAACACGAGCCAGAGACCATTGAAGACGTTGCCGCCGACAACAGTGAAGAGGCCGAGACCGATAAAACCCAACGCCATCAGCTGTCCACTGAACGCCGCCGCCTGCGTGGCACGATGAAAACTCCCAGAGAACCTCCAGACCACCGCCCGCAGCACCCTGCCGCCGTCCAAGGGAAAGCCAGGAAGCAGATTGAAAAGCCCGAGCACGAGGTTGATGCGAGCGAGCCACAGACTGGGTGCGGCCAGATACAGGATATCGCGGTCGAGCAGCCACGCCCCGTGAAAAGCCACCGCCAACGCAAGACTGGTCACAGGCCCGGCAATGGCGATGCGAAACTCTACCCCTGGAGTGTGCGGCTCTCGCGCGATGTGCGCGACGCCGCCGAACAGAAAGAGGGTGATACTGCGCACCGCAATCCCGTTGCGTAACGCGACCCACGTGTGACCGAGTTCGTGCAGGAGCACCGACGCGAAGAACAGCAGACTGGTAACCGCCCCCAGTACCCAGCACGTGGCGGTGGGCAGGTGAGGATATTCAGCAGGAAAGTAGCCCACCGCGAGCGACCACGTGACCAGCGCAAAGATGACAAACCAACTGGCATGTAACCCGATCGGGATACCCCAAATGTGTCCTAACCTGACACTGGCGTGCATATGCATCTGCCTCCTCCGCGGAAAGCGACTCCGACCAGAGGATCAAGAGTATCCTCGTGCGAGGGATCCCCCGCGGGCGACACCCTTCATCGGGACCCTGTCCGCCGACGCAGCTGGGTTCCGCAGCCGCCCAGCGGACATCCTCGGTGCCTGCATAGGCCTGCACCCTTTACCGTCGCTCTGCCACCCGCGAGCCGTACCCCTGCCACAGGGGAGAGGTTGCTGCCTGCGACAAGCGCTCCGGGGCAAAGAGCTCGTCCGGGATCTCGACATCGTAGCGCACCTCACTGACCTGCAGTTCCGTGTTGGTGCGCCCCTGCCGGTCCTCCATGCGAATCACCAGCGGCGTGGGCACGCCGTCAATGACCGTCACCTTCTCGAAGTATTCGCTCTTCCAGAGCACCCCTGCCCGGTCGTAGTAATCCCGCTGCAGGGGCAGCATAGAATCGGTGGCGATCCAGGTAATAATGCGCGAGTAGAACCACTGCTCGTGGGGCACCTCCTCTATCTTGTACGCCCGTCTCCCCGCGCGCTCTTCCTCTCCGAGGAAGCGATAAGTTCCTCGGCGACTGACGAAGCCGAGATCGGCATAGGTGAAATCCGTATTCAGAAACACTTCATCGGCAGAGACAGGAATGATTTTGCGCACCCGCGGCAGGGCCGGCGTGTACAACCATTTGGCATCCGGTTCGCCCATCCGCTCTTCGATCAGCAACGCAGTTCCCCTGAGCGTCTCCGGCTCCAAAATCACGATCAGGGAGCGCTTCCCGCCAGGCAACTGCTTAAAGGCCTTGCCGGCAATCCACTGCACCTCCTCCCCGTCTCGTCCTCTCACCGCGAGTACTACTCTGCGGGTACTCGGGCGCGTGGGCTCGAGCGCGTCTTTCATGCGCTGTACCAGCTCTGCCGCATCCGGCGGCACCGCGGCGGCAGGCGGCACCAGAAACAGACAGGCCACAAGACTACACATCGCAGTCTGTTGCAAAACGGTCCGCACTGACAGTATCATCGTAACCTCCTTCGTTCATTGCCCACTGCTTTTGGAGAAACCCAATGAAGGCGTCAATACTCACCACACCCAGGATCACGCCGGTATCGACCCAGTGCCCCAACAGGGCAGTGGCACAACCTGCGACCAGCAAGATGTAGATCAGGATGTTGTGGAACTGCAGTAGGAATCGCCTGAGTGGCCCGTGGCGTCGCGGCGGACGCAGGCGATTGGGACCGAACCGCTGCAGACGATCCGCGGCCTCCGCCGGGGTGAGTCCGGCTCGGTCTGATCTCAACGCGGCGAGCGCAGCCTCGATGTCAAGCGCGTGCCAGTCGGTTCCAGACAAGTCTAAAGCTGGCGTTCGCGCGGCCTGCATGCTACTGTTCCACACTGGAGGCAAGGATGATGTCCGAGATGTCTAGCACCCGTGTGGTACGCAGGAGGCCGATGATCTCGATATCCTCGAACAGATTTTCTTCCGCCCACAGCTTCTGCAGCACGCTCTCCGGGCCGCGCACCGGAATCCGGTGGGAGACACCCACAATACTCTCCCACCAGGCACGCTCGTTGACCCACTCCACTTTCATCACCACCCGCTTCTCGCCGGAAGTCAGCTGGTACAGCCTTGTCAGACCCGGCTGACTCTTCCGTACCTCGCGTAAGGTGCAATCTGCACACACGATATACCCCCGGACACGGACGATGCCTCTCAGTTCTCCTGCAAACGGCAACTGAGAAGGTGGTTGTCCCCAGGCTCCGGTTGCGAGACTGAGCAGCAGCAACGCCACCGCTCCAGCGGCTACGAACGTGCCACGCAGGATCTGCATCGCTGTCCTCCTTGTCCCTACTGTCATATCAAGTGTTAGAAGGAGCGTCTGTTTCCCACTCAGTTCTCGATCACCACCTTTAGAAACGGAACGAGATCCCCGCGGTGACATAGTGAGTATTGAGATCGGTCTCGATCTTGGGATCGCGGATTCTTACTCTGAAACCAAAGCCGAAGAGGGTCACGCTGCCAGTCTCCACCTCTGGATTGAAGTGGGTGAAGCGATACTCCACGAACAGGGCAAAGTGCCGGTGCACTTGCCAGGCCAGACCCGTCCCCACTTTGACCCCCAGGGACGCTTCGGGATCGGTATCTGTGAACAGCAAAGCGGGACCAACGGTGAAATAGGGTTGCAGACGTCCCTTGGGGAAGTCAGCGCTGACGAGCGTAGGCCAACGCAACATCACACTAGGAGAAGAAGTAATCGCTGTGGTGGGAAAGGAGACAGCAGGGAGCCGTCCCGGAAGGCGTATCCCTTCCTCGAGCGGGAAGGTTTCGTCTTCAATCGTCACGTCGAGCGAAGCATTGGCGTCGACAATCACGGTTTGCCTGGGAACGCTGAGGTCGAAGAGAAAGGCATCGAGAGCAAACCCGACGTAGGGCACCGACTCCAGCCAGTAGCCGAAGCGGAGCCCACCGGTGGCAAAGTCGTTGGCTCGCACGTCCCGCAGGGTGGCGCGCAGGCGGAGGGTGCCGAAGTTACTAGGAAAGCCTATCTTCTCGAGCTCAGAGGGATTGAGGCTCTTTTTAACGGACACATCATTGCTGTCAATGAAGCCCCCACCACCATAGACATCGAGGAACCACTCTGCCCATCCAGTCCCTGGTACGAGGTGGAGAAACATCCACAACATACACCCCAACGCCCCACGCGCCCACATATCTCCTCCCTGTGTCACAACCGGTCGGCCAGACCTCGTCTTGCCTCTACGGACGTTCGCTACCCCGCCCTAGGCACGACTCCCCTAGGGTTGCACGCAAGGAAAGGAGTAGGGGATTCTGTCTAGTACTCCTGCTGCCGCTTCAGCCGCTCGAGCTCCTGCCGCTGCCGCTCCAGTTCGCGCTGCTGCTGCTCGATCTGCCGCTGTTGCTCAGCCTGGATGGTTTCCTGTCGCTGTAGTTGGTCACCGGTGAGCCCACCGCCAACCGCCCCCAGGGCACCGCCGATCGCTGCGCCTCTGCCGCCTCCGATCAGCGCCCCTGTACCAGCCCCCAAGGCCCCTCCAACCAGCGCTCCTTTCTCGCGGGTCGTCAGCGGTTGCGAGCAGCCCGCCACCGTGATCAGCAAGACACCGACCAGCAGGCTACTTGTTGTTCTTGTATGCATAGGTTTCTCCTTCCGTACTCTCCTCGACGGGAGAGAACATCATCTAATAATTAATGTAACGCTACGACGTTTCCCCCGGCCTGACAACCACCCGAGCGCCACTTCCATTCTCCGCAAGAATCACGCCAAGTCCCCCTCGCGGGGGTGCGGCTGCCGGTGCCTTGCGAACGGGGCAATTTGTCCGCGTACCCCTCTCGGTGTTGCCTTTTTCCTCGCACCGATTTAATGAACGTGAGATCCCCTAGATCTCTGGTGCTGGTACAGGGCTTGCACAACCTTACTACACTGCGTCTTCCGCGGACCCCCGAACGTGACACGCGAGAGAACGAGGGTACTGACGCACGCAACGGTTGCAAACAAAGGCGGTCAGGCTCACAAAGACGAGCGAGTCGATTGTGATGTCCGTGCGATGAGTGCCCACAGGGAGGGACGGGCTGTGAGCATCGATTTCCTCAAGACGGCAGACTTTCTCCAAGCAGAACTCCAGGCGTTTTATCGGGGAGTGCGGTGTGGGAAGGATGAAGCAGAACGCCGGGCAGCGATTGCACGCTTACGGGCGGTCGTCGCGCACCTGCAATCGATAATTGGCGATCCGCACGCTGCGTGGCAGGGCTGCTCAGTAGAACAGCGGTGGGGGTACCTGCGGGTGCTCTCTCACCTCGGCACCGCCACCCACGAGCTGAAGAGCGTAGACATGTCGGCATGAACAGCGGTTGTCCTCGATCATGCGCATCCTCGTCCTCAACAGCGGCAGCTCGTCTCTGAAATTTCGCCTCTGTGAAGTGACGGACGAGGCATCTCCTCGCGTGCACCCTCTCCTGAGCGGGGTGATCGAACCGCTCGGTGGGCCTGCGGTGCTCCGCCTCAGCTCCACCGGTGCTCCCCCGATCCGCCAGGAACGTCAGGTGCGAGACCATACAGAGGCGGTCCAGTGGTTAGGTACATTGCTGCAGGTCGATCAGGCTCAGGGCAGCTGGTCTCTCGGTCAGATCGACGCTGTCGGACACCGCGTGGTGCACGGGGGCGAGCGTTTCCAACATGCGGTGCGCATCGATGCCCGGGTCATAGAGGAGATCGCACAGCTCAGCGAGCTGGCGCCGTTGCACAACCCTGCGTGTCTCGCAGGAATCCGTGCGATGCGGGCTCTCCTCGGGGAGAGCGTGCCGATGGTCGCGGTCTTCGATACCGCCTTCCACCGGACACTGCCGGCCCATGCGGCGACGTACGCGATTCCCTCTGCCCTCGCGACCCGCTACCAGATTCGTCGCTATGGGTTCCACGGCATCGCACACGCCTCTCTGGCCGACGGGTATGCCCGTGCCACAGGCCGGCGTGGAGAAGACACCCGCCTGATTACCCTGCAGTTGGGCAACGGCTGCTCCGCAACCGCCATTCACCATGGCCAGTCGATCGATACATCGATGGGGTTTACGCCGCTCGAAGGACTGATGATGGGCACTCGTTGTGGTGACCTGGACCCTGCTGTCATTCCCTATCTCATGCGCCACACCGCTCTGCCGGTAGCAACCATCGAGCGCCTGCTCAACGAGGAGGCCGGTTTGCTCGGTGTCTCCGGTCTCTCGCACGACATGCGCACGCTCCTGAGCGCGGCTGAGCGTGACGCACGCGCCGCTCTCGCCATCGAGATGTTTTGCTATCGCGTGCGGAAATACATAGGTGCCTACCTGGCAGTTCTGGGCGGCGCAGACGCGGTGATCTTCGGCGGGGGCATTGGCGAGCACGCCCCCTCTATTCGGGCACGCATCTGCGCCGGCATGGAGTGGTGCGGACTCTGGCTCGATCCGGACCGGAATGCCGCTGCGGTGGGCCTGCCAGCCGGCAGCGCCGCACGGATCAGCGGCGACGAGGCCCGCCTGGCAGCTTATGTGGTAGCCGCGGACGAGGAAACGTGGATCGCCCGCGAGACGGTGCAGTGTCTCCGCACCACTGCTTAGACACGGAGGGTATATGTCGCTGCTCGAGACAGAAGTTCTGGACCCACAACAGATAGAGATGGATTACACCCAGTTGCTGCGACAGGCGGCGCGCTACCGCCAGGAAGATTCTCAGTTCGCACGCTGGGCGGCAGGGTACGGCGTCATCCAACACAGCGCGCTCACCCAGGTTCGCATCTACCAGCTCGCGACGCGACTGTCCACCCAAGGGGTGCGCGGTGACGGTGCAACGTTTTATGATCTGCTCCAGGCCCTCGATCGCCTGACCAGCGCGGCCATGTGGCTGGTAGTCCATGCGACGTACGCACGCAATGTCTACCTCGACGGGCGCCCGCTCATGGCGGACGATTTCAAGCCCCGCCCCGAGGGTCATACCGGCGGCTCGCTCAATATGGTCCCGGCTTACGCCGGATACTTAGCGGCGAACGTCCTCACTGGCCACACACGTGCCTGGCTCATGGGCCAGGGCCACTGCGTGGCAGCGGTAGACGCCGTCAATGTGCTCGTCGGAAACATGACGCCGGCCCATGCGGAACGGTACTCCCTCACCGACGTGGGGCTCACCCGCTACGTGCGAGACTTTTACTCGTACCGCTTAGGAGCAGACGGGCGGCAAGACTCCCCTCTGGGGAGTCACGTCAATGCCCATACCGCAGGAGGGCTCGCCGAAGGAGGGTATCTCGGGTTCGCCGAGTTACAGTACGTGCACATGCCGCTCCCCGGCGAACGCCTGGTGGTCTTTCTCTCGGACGGCGCTTTTGAGGAACAGCGGGGAAGCGACTGGGCGCCCCGCTGGTGGCGGGCTGAAGATTCAGGAGTGGTCGTGCCGATCATGATCAACAACGGCCGCCGCATCGACCAGCGCACGACGATGTCGCAACAGGGCGGCGTCACCTGGTTCCGCGCGCATCTTTCCCTGAACGGCTTTGAGCCGATAGTGTTCGATGGTCGCGATCCGGCTGCGTTCGTCTGGGCCATCCTGGAGATCGAACACCGCCTGGAGACCGCCGCCGCAGCCGTGCAGGCAGGACAAAGCCGCTATCCCATTAAGCTTCCCTACGGCATCGCCGTCGCCCCCAAGGGCGCGGGGTTTCCAGGAGAAGGAACGAATCTGGCCCACAATCTGCCGCTCATGGGGAATCCACACAGCGATGGTGGCATTGCTGCGCTGTTCAACCAAGGCGCTCGACGCCTCTGGGTCCCGCCTGCAGAGTTACACCATGCCTGCGACCAATTCCAACGCCACCCTGCCTCTGGTCGCCCACGCGAGCGTGACCACGTGCTCGTGCACCGCTCGGTGCGACTCCGCACGGTCCCCCCTGTGCCGTTCCGTCCAGTCGCGGCCGCATCCCGTCGCGATCCGACACGGTGGACGACTGCCTCTCCCATGGCCGCGATCGACGCTATGTTTACCGCGATCGTGCGGGCGAACCCTCAGCTGCGCCCACGTGTGGGCAACCCGGACGAGATGCGTTCCAACCGGCTGCTCGCCACCCTTGAGCAGCTCAAGTTCCGGGTGACCGATCCTGAACCCGGTATCCCCGAAGCGATAGATGGCGCCGTGATCACTGCCCTCAATGAAGAGGCGGTGGCTGCTGCCGCCCTGGCAAACAAGGGAGGAATCAACCTGATTCATACCTACGAGGCGTTCGGCATGAAAATGCACGGCGCCATCCGCCAGGAGATTATCTTCGCCCATCATTGCGCCGAGGCCGGCCGTCCGCCCGGCTGGCTGTCGGTCCCCCTGGTGCTGACCTCACACACGTGGGAGAACGGCAAGAACGAGCAATCGCATCAAGATCCGAGCATGGCCGAAGCATTGCTGGGGGAACCCAGTCATGTCTCGCGGGTGGTGTTCCCGGCCGACTTCAATACGGCAGCGGTGGCTATGGAGAGACTGTATCAGACCCAGGGACAGATCTGGACTCTGGTGGTTCCCAAAGCGGATATCATCCCCGACCTGTTTACTCCCGATGAAGCACGACAGGTCGTAGCGGAAGGCGGGCTGCGGTTGGATTGGGCCGGTCATGCCTCTGAGCAGGCCCGTATTGTCCTTGCTGCTGTGGGGGCGTACCAGCTCGGCGAGGTCCTCACTGCCTCGCGCCGTCTCGCCGAGCGCAGCGTTCCTCACAGCGTCGTCTATCTCTTTGAGCCCGGACGGTTTCGTCTCGCCCGTAGCGAGGCAGAACAGCGACACCAAGCCCCTCTCGCCGTGCGAGAGACCCTCTTCCCCCCTACCGTGCCGCACCGCCTGTTCGTGACCCATACCCGTCCCGAGGTGATACTCGGCCTGCTCGGGCCCTTGCATACCGGCCCACACACCAGCGGGCTGGGCTATATCAACCAGGGTGGTACGCTCAACACCCCAGGCATGCTCTTTGTGAATCGGTGCACGTGGGCCCACTGCTTGGCGGAAGTAGCGCGCCTGCTCGACCTGCCCCCAACGCACGTGTTGAGCGCGCAGGAGATAGCAGCGCTCGAGGGCAAGTGCAGCCCGCACGGCGTGATTATCCCGGAGGTATGTGTATAAGGAGCGCAGGGATCGCTGAGATCCTCTTCCTTCCCTCGCAACGACCGTGAGGATATTTAGGATATTTCGTCACACCTCCCAGCGACCTGGTTCGGTATGACCCTGGTGGCCTTCGAGAATGTGTTCTACGAGATTGCGGCTCTGCTGCTCGTCGCCACCCTTCTGGGTCTGCTGGCGGTCCGCCTCCGGCAGCCTCTTATCGTTGCGTTTATCACTGTCGGGATTCTCGCCGGACCTGCGGGTTTTGGCTGGGTGCGGAGCAGCGAACAGGTTGGGCTTCTCGCTCACATGGGGATCACCTTGCTGCTCTTCGTGGTTGGCCTGCGGCTCGATCTGCACCTGATTGTCAGCATAGGTCCGGTCGCGCTGGCAACCGGCCTCGGACAAGTGGTGTTCACTTCTGTTATCGGCTATTGTATCGCTCTCGCACTGGGGATGGCGCCCCTCGCTGCCCTCTATGTCGCGGTGGCACTCACGTTCTCGAGCACCATCATCATCGTCAAACTCCTATCCGACAAACGCGAAATCGATGCGCTGCACGGTCGTATCGCGGTGGGGTTTCTGATCGTGCAAGACATCGTCGTCGTCTTGACCATGATCGGCCTCTCGGCCTTCAGGTCAGGAACAGCGGACGGCATGGTTGGTACCATCATGCTGATCAGACTCCTTCAAGGTGGGGCGTTCTTGGCGGGCATCGGCGTGCTTGCACGCTGGGTCTTGCCCCCCCTCCTTCATTCCCTCGCCCAGTCGCACGAGCTGCTGATTTTATCCGCCATCGCATTCGCCGCCTCGTTAGCATCTTTAGGAGATGCACTGGGGTTCAGTAAAGAAGTGGGAGCGTTTCTCGCCGGTGTGGTGCTCGCCTCGACGCCGTATCGCGAAGCCATCGGAGCACGCCTCGCCAGCCTGCGCGACTTTCTCCTACTCTTTTTCTTTCTGGACTTGGGCGCAACACTGGATCTCAGTCTTCTCGGAGCGCAGACCGGCGCGGCAACCGTCCTCTCTCTCTTTGTCCTGATCGGCAACCCGTTGATCGTGATGATCATTATGGGCAGCATGGGATATCGTAAGCGCACGAGCTTTCTCGCTGGTCTCACCGTGGCGCAGATCAGCGAATTTTCTCTGATTCTGGGAGCGCTGGGCTTTAGTTTGGGACATATCGACGCTGAGACCGTGGGGCTCATTACGCTCGTCGGACTCGTCACCATCGGCTTATCTACCTATATGATTCTCTACTCCCATTCCCTCTATGAATATCTCGCGCCCTGGCTGGGACTCTTCGAACGCTCCGTGCCCCATCGCGAGCAGGCGGAAGATACCGTCGCACCAAGTGCTCGCGTGGATGTGATCGTCTTTGGCCTGGGACGGTACGGGAACAACCTTGCTCGTGGCCTGCGCCACCAGGGGCGGAGCGTCTTAGGAGTGGATTTCGATCCAGAGGCGGTACGGGTTTGGCATCGCCATCATTTACCCGCCCGCTACGGAGATGCTGAAGACCCAGAATTTCCAGCAACCCTCCCACTCGAGCACGCGCAGTGGGTGGTGTGTGCGATCCCCCAGCGCCATGTCAACCTCGCCCTCCTGCACGCGCTGCGTCACCACGGGTACACAGGACAGATCGCCTTGACTGCACACACCGCACAGGATGCCGAGCGGCTCCGTGCAGCCGGGGCTGATGTGGTCCTGCTTCCCTTTGCCGACGCCGCGGAACGGGCGGCCGAGATCCTGACAGCAGCGCCGGGCCGAGCACCCCTCACCGGCTCCCCACCCCAGATGCTCAAGGAAGCGTAAGGTGACATCCTTCAAGCGCATTGTTGTCGCGAGCGATTTGTCTCCACGTGCCGCGCTTGCCGTTTCCCGAGCTTTGTGTGTCGCCACTTCCCACCACGCCCACGTGACCGTCCTCCACGTCGTCGCTGAAGAGGAGTTCTGGGACAGCCTCTTGCGACCGATCGGACGAACACCGGCACGGGTGGATCAACACGTGATGCACAAGGCCCACGCGGCGTTGCGCGAGCAGGTTCGGTCGCTGCTCAGCCAACAGGGGAAAACCTCGCCGCCGAACAAACTTCGTCTTCGCGTGACGCGGGGCAAGGACTTTCTCGCCATTATCCACTACGCGCAGGCAGAATCGGCTGATCTGATCGTCCTCGGCGCCCATGGCGCGCATTTTGTGAGGGACCTGTTTCTCGGGGCGACCACCGAGAAAGTCGTGCGCCAGGGCGATCGGCCCGTGTTGGTGGTCAAGCAACCACCACACAGTCCTTATCAACGAGTCCTCGTCCCTGTGGACTTCTCCGAAGCCTCACAGCCGACCCTCGCCTCGGCCCTCCAGCTCGCTCCGCAGGCGACGTTTACTGTCCTCCATGTCTACGAAATCCTGCACGAGCACCTCCTGCGGCGGGCAGGGGTTCCTGAGAGGCAATTGACTCGTTACCGGCAGGAAGCTGCCAAAGCGGCCAAGGAGCAGCTCGGCACCTTTCTTCGTACGTGCACGCTACAAGGACACACCGTCACCCCCATGGTCAAATACGGACATCCTTCGACGGTGATTCAGACGGTTGCCCGACAACGACGGGCAGACCTCATCGCCGTCGGTACGCACAGCCGGACTGGATTCGAGCGTGCCTTCCTCGGCAGCGTCGCTGAACACGTACTGCGAGAAGCCCAGTGCGACGTCTTAGTAGTGCGGCCGCCGACCATCCCCCGCTCCTAGCCCTGAGCACGGCTTGTCTTCCCGCGTGTGGAGGTTGCGACCCAGATCTCTCGCTGCTCGGCAGGGACGACAACGCGAGCACGCGTGCCATCTCCCATGCACCCTCTCGTCCGTGGCGATCTCCCTTACGCTGGGCTTCTCGGCTCGTCCGACGCCTGCTTATTCCCCCCAAGAAACGGGGTCACGAGATTGATGGGCACGGGAAAGAGGGTGGTCGAGGGGTTTCCCGTCGCGATGTTGGAAAGCGTTTGCAGATAGCGCAATTGTAGGGCGACGGGATGCTGTTCGATGATTTGCGACGCTTCCGCCAAGCGCTGGGCCGCCTGGAACTCGCCCTCGGCGCTAATCACTTTGGCCCGCCGTTCCCGTTCGGCTTCTGCCTGCCGCGCAATGGCCCGTTGCATCTCCTGCGGCAGGTCGATATGTTTCACCTCGACCAACGATACCTTGATCCCCCAGGGCTCGGTCTGCGCGTCGATAATCTCCTGAATGTACGTATTGATCTTTTCTCGCTCGGCCAATAACTCATCGAGCTCGGCGCGGCCACACACGCTGCGGAGGGTCGTCTGCGCCAATTGCGAGGTCGCGAAGAGGTAGTTCTCGATCTCTACCGTCGCTTTGCTGGGATCGAGGACGCGAAAATAGAGCACGGCACTCACCTTGACCGAGACGTTGTCACGGGTGATCACATCCTGTGCCGGGATATCCATGGTAATCGTGCGCAGGTCCACCCGGACCATCCGCTCGAGCAAGGGGATCACATAGATGATGCCCGGTCCCCGGTGGGGAACCAGTCGTCCGAGGCGAAAGATGACCGCCCGTTCGTATTCAGACAAGATCTTCACGCCGCTGATCAGCAGCACGATCGCGAACAACACCAGCAAGGCAGCTGAGCTGAGGTCAAACATACGAACCTCCTTCCTTGCGCACGTGCGCGACGCCTCCAACGGCAGTATACTACTCATGTGGTGCACGTGCGCAAGGGACCCAGAGCCCCTGCGCCTCCTCCCTTACCTTGACGAGAGGAAAGATTTTCTGCCATAACTGCTCACACTAAGGATATGGGGTGGCGGCCAGCGTGACAGCGGTCCACACCGCTGCCCGACGAAGAGGGAACGAACAAAAACGGACGTGAGCACCCCTTTCCTCCTCAGCCTTCTCATCCTGCTGCCCATTCTGAGCGCTGCATTGCCATTCTCCCGACTGCTTCGCCATGCCGTCGGTCCGCTGGCAACGCTCGTACCCGCTGCACAGGTGCTGATCTTGTTCATCCTCTGGCCAGACGTGCGCGAGGGCGGCCAGCTCCTCCATGCATGGGCTTGGCTCGCCGACCTCGGCCTGCACCTCGGTCTCGCCCTGGACGGGCTGAGTTGGCTGTTTGCCTGTCTCATCGCGGGGATCGGAGTGCTCGTATTTTTCTACGCCGCCTCCTATCTCCACGCCGATCCACTGTTGCCCCGTCTGTACCGCCTCTTGCTGCTCTTCAACGGTGCAATGATGGGGGTCGTGCTCGCCGATAATCTCATCCTGCTCTCCGTGTTTTGGGAGCTGACCAGTATTGCTTCGTTTCTGTTGATCGGCTTCCGCAGCCAGCGCCCGGAGGCATGCGACGGAGCGACCAAAGCCCTGCTGCTCACGGCCGGAGGGGGGCTGGTGATGCTCTTCGCCATTTTGGCGGTCTTCGTCCAACACGGAACCTTCGACCTCTCTACCCTGCGCGCCAACCAGGTGTCGTTGTCTTCTTTCATCGGTGTGTGTTTTCTGCTCGCCGCCTTTTCCAAATCGGCGCAGTTTCCTTTCCACATCTGGTTACCCTCCGCCATGGAGGCTCCCACACCGGTGAGCGCCTATCTCCACGCCGCGACGATGGTGAAAGCTGGTCTCTACCTCGTTGCCCGCCTCTCTCCCCTCTTTGCCGCCGACCCGCTGTGGCCGGCGGCGACCGTCACCGTTGGCGGAGTCACACTGGTGTGGGGTGGAGTGCTCGCCTGTAAGCAGACCGACCTGAAAGCCCTGCTCGCCTACTCCACGGTGAGTCAACTCGGCCTCATCATGTCCCTGCTCGGCCTGCGCACGCCGACCGCATCTGTCGCCGCGTTGCTCCATATCGTGAATCATGCCGCTTTTAAGGGCGCGCTCTTTTTGACCGCCGGTGCGGTCGAGCACGCAACCGGCACGCGCGATCTCCACCAGCTCGGGGGGCTGCGGGCAGCAATGCCCCTGACAGCAGCTGCCGCCTTGCTTGCGACCCTGTCGATGGCAGGCCTGCCGCCGAGCGGCGGCTTTGTGAGCAAAGAGCTTTTCTATGAGGCGGTACTGGAAACATCCTCCTGGCTCCCCTCCGTCGCAGTCGCTGCCAGTGGCTTCACCTTCCTGTACTCTCTGCTGTTCTTCCATGGCGTCTTCTTTGCTCCCCCGCGAGAATCCCCGCACGCCCACGAAACTCCGGTGGGGATGTTGCTGCCCATTGCCCTTCTCAGCGGCTGCGCCCTGGTGTTTGGTCTCGCCCCTCCCGTCGCCGAAGCACTGATTGCCCCGGCAGTCGGCTTGCTGTCAGCACACGCGGCAGCGGCGCACCTCGCGTTATGGCACGGGTTGACCCCTGCCTTCGGTCTGAGCCTGCTGACCGTGGCTATCGGCGGAGCGGCATTCCTCTGGCGTGATGCTTTGGTCCCGCTGCTGCGAGCGTGCAAAGCCCCTTATTCGTTCGACCGGGCATATAGCGACGGCGTCCTTGGTGTAAACGCGTTCGCCGTGTGGCTGCGCACGCGGTACATGACTGGGCACCTGACCGACTATGCGACCTATCTGATGACTGTTCTGCTACTGGCCCTGGGGCTACCGCTGTGGTGGTTTTATCGTCACACCGCCTTCACCCCGGATGTCGCACCAGTCGAGCAGTATGAAATTGGGCTGGCTCTCCTCATGGCGATCGGCAGCCTCGGGTGTTGCGTTTTTCGTGCGCGTGTCCCTCTTGTGCTGTCGCTCGGTCTCGTCGGGGCATTGGTGTCGATCTTCTTTGTCCTGTTTAGCGCTCCAGACCTGGCACTGACGCAAATCCTCGTCGAATCGGTCGGCTTAGTGCTCTTCCTCCTCGTGTTCCGCTTTCTCTCTCCCATCGCACGCAAGCCCATATCCTGGAGCAAGCGTGGGGTGCAAGTGGCACTGAGCGTGGGGAGCGGTCTGGTCGTGGCCCTCGTGTTGCTCGCAGCCAATCTCGGGCAGATCCACCCCTCGGTCGTCGCCCCCTTTTACCTGGCCAGCAGCTATCTGCTTGCAGGGGGGCGCAACGTCGTTAACGTCATCGTGGTCGACTTCCGTGGCTACGACACCATGGGAGAGATCACAGTGTTTAGCGTGGCCGCCCTAGCGGTCTTTGCCATGATCAAGCTGGGGAGCCAAGGCAACCCTGGTCCTCCAGATCTCTCCACCCCTGTCCTGCCGTCGGTGATCCTGCGCGCCATCGCCCGCCTCACCTTGCACCTGATGTTGCTCTTCTCGGTGTACTTACTCCTGCGCGGACATAACGCCCCGGGGGGCGGGTTTATTGCCGGCATGCTCACCGCGGTCGCGATCATCTTACAGATGATCGCCTTCGACCTGCGTACCTTCCTGCAGGAAATCCCCTGGAATCCGTTACGCATCGTTATGACCGGACTGGCGATCGCGGCGTCTACCGGGCTCGGTGCCCTCTGCTTTGGGTACCCGTTTCTCACCAGCGCGTTCGGCCATTTGCACCTGCCCCTCATCGGTGAGGTCGAACTCGTTACTGCCGTGCTGTTCGATTTCGGCGTTTACCTGGTGGTCGTCGGGACGACCTTAGGCATTATCCGCACGATTGCCGAGGACTGAGACATGGAACTTCTTATGATTGCTGTCATCGGGATCTTGTTCGGCTGCGGCACCTACTTGTTGCTGCAAGCTCACTTATTGCAAATCATCGTCGGGCTGGCATTGTTCTCACATGGAGCCAATCTCGCCCTGATGGTCTCCGGTGGCTTGAAGCGGGGAGGCCCGCCGCTGCTGACGATCGGCGCGCCCTATGCCGACCCCCTCCCGCAAGCGCTGATCCTGACCGCCATCGTCATTAGTTTCGGCGTGACGGCTTTCGCCCTGGTGCTGGCCTTCCTCACCAAGCAGGTCTGTGTTTCCAACGACGTCGACGAGCTGGCCGGAGGATAAGAATAAACGGCCCCTTCCTTTCCCATGATCGACCAGCTTTTCATTCTCTTCGTCATCCTGCCGGTTCTGACGGCAGTCATCCTCTTTGCCATCGGACCCCGCTCCGTCTGGCAGCAGCGGGCGAGTCTTGCTGTTGTGGCGCTCCTGTGGGCTTTCTCCCTGTACGGGCTCGTGCACGTCCTGCAGACGGGGATCGTCGTCCTGCGCATGGGCGACTGGCCGGCGCCCTACGGCATCATTCTCGTTGCCGATGTCCTCAGCATGACGATGGTGGCACTCACGATGACTATCGCACTGGCCGTCACACTCTTTTCTCTCCCGACCGTCGATCGGGCGCGACAGGAGCACTTTTATTACCCCTTGTTCTTCATCCTGCTGATGGGGGTCAACGGGGCCTTTCTCACCGGTGATATCTTCAACTTATTTGTCTTCTTCGAGGTGCTCCTGATTGCCTCATACGCCCTCATGGCTCTCGGCTCGGATGCCGACCAGCTCCGCGAGACCAACATCTACGTGGTGCTCAACCTCATCGCTTCGGCCGTTTTCCTGCTCGGCCTCGCCGCCACCTATCGCATCATGGGCACGCTGAACATGGCCGACCTGGCGGTCAAGATGCAGGCGCAGGCGGAGAATCCACTGCTCACCGTTCTCGCCATGGTATTCCTGTTTGTCTTCGGCACGAAAGCGGCGATTTTCCCGCTCTATTTCTGGCTCCCCGGTCCTTACTTCCCCCCGCCTGCAGGGATCAGCGCCTTCTTCGGCGGCATCTTGACGAAAGTCGGGGTGTACGCCATCTTCCGCACCTTCACCCTCCTCTTCCGCCACGATCCATCGTTCACCCACGAACTGCTCCTCGCCCTCTCCGCAGCGACGATGCTCTTCGGGGTGTTGGGAGCGATTTCACAAATGGATGTGAAACGGATTCTCTCGTACCACATTATCAGCCAAATCGGTTACATGATTCTCGGTATCGGGCTCTTCACCCCTCAGGCGCTGGCTGGTGCGCTGTTCTACATCGTCCATCATGTCATCGTGAAGTCGGCACTCTTCCTCATTTCCGGCGCCGTCCAGGAGACGACCGGAACAACTTCTCTCAAGGCGCTGGGGGGGCTGGCGACACGCTCCTGGTTCCTGAGCGCCCTCTTCCTAGTGGCAGCACTGAGTCTTGCCGGTCTCCCGCCGTTGAGCGGGTTCTTCAGCAAGTTTATTATCCTGCAAGCCGGCATGCACGAGGGACGATACGGGTATGTGGCAATCGGTTTGCTGGGAAGCTTCCTCACTTTGTTCTCCATGCTCAAGATCTGGAATGGAGTATTCTGGGGAGCCGACCGGGCGCCCACTCGCCCTGCTGGGCTCCGGCCTTTGCTTCCTGGGGTGGTGTTGCTGGTTTCCCTTACCATAGGGATTGGGCTTTTTCCCAGCGTGCTGTATCGCGTGGTCGACGCCGCTGCGGGGCAACTGACCGATCCGCGGGTCTACATCGAGGCGGTGCTCGGACCCCAGACACCCGGGTCGGGGATCCTGCCAGCTGAACGCACATCTCAATAATGAGGAAACAGGGATTATGATCCAACACTTCTTTCTCAACCTGCTGCTTGCCGTCGTCTGGTGCCTGTTGCAAAACCAACTCACCCTCCAACAGTTCGTCATCGGCTACCTGATAGGTGCAGGCATCATGTTATTTTTCATCCGCGTCTTTCACGAGGAGCTCTACTTCCACAAAGTGCTCATCGGTGCACGTCTGCTCGCGTTCTTCCTCAAAGAGCTGCTCCTCGCCAACCTCGCGGTCGTCAAGCAGGTGTTAGCGGTGCGGCCCAACCCGCGCTCGGGAATCATCGCCTACCCCTTGGAGCTGCGCAGCGACATCCTCATCACCCTGCTCGCCAATATGATCACCCTGACCCCAGGAACTTTGTCTGTCGAGGTCTCGCCAGATCGTCGTTTCCTCTTCATCCATGTGCTCAACATCGCTGACCTGGAAGAAGAAAAACGCAAGATCAAAAACGGCTTCGAACGCTACCTACAACTCCTCGCGCAATGATTGCTCTCGTCACCCTCGTGGTTCTGTCCGGTATCACGCTCTCCATTTTGCTGAGCGCGTATCGGGTGTTGTTCGGTCCGACGATTCCAGACCGCGTAGTGGCGCTGGACAATATCTCGACCAATCTGGTCGCGGCCATCGTGGTGTTCTCCATTCGCTCGGATAGCGCCCTGTACATCGACGTCGCACTGGTGATCGCGATTCTCTCTTTTCTGGCGACCGTCGCTGCTGCCAAGTATCTTTTGAGAGGAACGGTGATCGACAATGGATCTGCTCGTTAGCGGGCTGCTGCTCGTGGGTCTCTTTTTTCTGTTGACGGGTACGCTCGGACTCCTCCGCTTCCGCGACGTCTACTCGCGTATGCATGCGACGTCCAAAAGCACCACGCTAGGCGTGACCGGCGTACTGCTCGCCGCCTTGCTGTACCTGCGCTTTCTCGGGCTGTCGTCCGGGCTCAAGGAGAGCCTGATCATCGGCTTTCTCTTCCTCACCGCCCCGGTAGGAGCACATATGATCGCCCGCGCGGCCCACCGTGCCGGCATCCCGCTGTGGCAGAACAGTATCGTGGACGAACTCAAGGCATACCGCGAGGCAGATCACACCGCCGCCGAGCCCATCTCACTCACCGCTCCCGCCGATCCTCTCTCGCCCCCTCCTCTCGAGGAAGAAGAGCGCATGTAAAAGGTGCTGCCGTTCCCTCGTTACTCACCCCGGCCGTACTCCTCCAGTTTGCGGTACAAGGTCTTGCGATCGATGCCCAGGAGCTCGGCAGCCTCTTTTTTCCTCCCTTCCGTCATCTCGAGGGCGAGCAGAATATACTCCTGCTCGATCTCAGCCAGCGAGCACCGCCGGAGGAGGGCATCCCGCAAGCTGCCGACAGTAGACTTCACCGCCGTGAGGTGGGGAGGGAGATCCGCCGGGGTGATCTCCTCGCCTCGACAGAGCACCAGGGCGCGCTCGATGGTATTCTCCAGCTCCCGCACGTTGCCGGGCCACGGGTAGTGCAGCAAAAGGCGCAAGGCCTCGGCAGACAGACGGCGGACGCGCGTGGCGTGAGGTGCGCGCGCCAGAAAATGCTCGATCAGCAACGGGATATCTTCCGGCCGCTCGCGCAACGGGGGGAGGTGGATATCGACGACATTGAGCCGGTAAAAGAGATCCTGGCGGAACTCCCCCGTTGCCACAGCTTGACGGAGGTCGCGGTTGGTAGCGGCGATGATGCGCACGTCAACCTTC
>JANWXO010000330.1 GCA_025057295.1 Candidatus Binatia bacterium
CAACGGGTGCTGGCCGAATTCTACCCCTACGGACGCGGCACCCCGACACACAGAACAATCAGGCCAGACGCGCAGATCTCTCGCGGCACCTGGCAGGCCGCACAGGAGTTGTTGCCGCCTGAGCTGCTCCAGCTGGTCATCGACGGCGACTTCACCATCTTCGTGCAAGAGACAACCGATCTGCCGCCAGGCGAGGAATATATTGTCGCTACGCTCGGCTATGGCGACAAGGTGCAACTGATCGATGAGGGGGCGACGCTGACTGGCTATGTCGCTGGCCGGCCATTCCCCGTGCTCGAGGGAAGCGACCCCCAGGCGGGTCGCAAAGCCGCCTGGAACCTCCGCTACCGCGATGCCGGCGACCGCGTCGAACAATGGAGCGATACCGTTTCCCGCGACCGCCAGAGTCACCCGCACTATGCCTTCTCGTCCTATTACGCTCGCGCTTTCGGCATGTACCGGGCCAAGAAACAGCATAACCTGCCGGAGTGGGAACAACACGGAATCGTGTACAAAGAGTTCTCGCAGATTTTCGTCAGTCCCGTGGCTGATCCGTTGGCGCTGGGCAGGTCGCGGGCCGGCGAATCCTTGTTAGTCCTGCGCCACCGCTATAACAGCGACCACCGTCCCATCGGGCAGTGGTTCATCGACTCTGGCAGCCGCAAGACCAAGGTCATCGGCTATAATCCCGAGGGGTCAACGCTCGGCTTCACCATGATCCTGGAAGACGTGGCGGGCGAGCAAATTTCTGCCCACGACTGGCGTCTCGTGCAGCACTCCGTCGCGCTGGTGCCCGGGCTGGTACGGAACCACGAGGCGCTG
The DNA here is from genome assembly GCA_025057295.1 of Candidatus Binatia bacterium. GTDB lineage: Bacteria > Desulfobacterota > Binatia > Bin18 > Bin18 > JANWXO01. The sequence continues at coordinate 823 of JANWXO010000330.1, forward strand.
TTCGGCGGAACGGGCGGCGGGTATCCGCTGGATCCCTGGGAGCTACGGCGCGTGTACGTGGTAGAAATGGTGCCGCGGAGTCCCCACCACCCCTACAGCCGCAAAGTGCTCTACCTCGACCAGCAGACCTTCGCCCCTTTTTACGTACTCATTTTCGACGCCGACCATGCCCATTGGCGCACGATTTTCTTTAGCTACGGCAATCCGGAGTTCTCTGCGGAGAATCGCGACCTGCGCGTCCCGATTCTGCTGGGGCAGTCGTGGATCGACCACCGCACCCAGCGCACCACCATCATGCGGGTCACGAAGGCGCTCTATAACCACCCTCTTCCCCCCGATCTGTTCACATTCAGTACGCTCATGCAACACAGCAAATAGGAGGCCTGCGCCATGTTGTCGCCGGGGCTGCGGCGATCTCACCACCCTCTCTGCCTCCTGGTCACGAGGAGAACAACCTATGCTCACGCAACTCTCGCGCGTCATGATGACCCTCGGGTGCCTGTTGTTCGCGGTTCCTGCAGGCGAGGCACAGGTCGATCCTGGTGCTGTGGGGAATCTGGGGACTCTCGGCCCTCTTGGTCTGGGTGTGAGTAGCGGAAGGGAAACCATACCAGGGGCGGTGCTGGTCAAAATCACCGGTGAAGTGCAGTGTCGCCCGTGCACCCTGGAAGAGCTGGGTCTGGAGGACACACCGGGTGATTTGTATCAGTTCAGCCAAGATACAAACCACTTGGTGATCAAGGTCACCAAAGCCACGCCGGACTTCACCTGGGACATGGTAGAACGGCATAAGCTCTTTCTCACTCCAGGCGAAGACCCAACGCCGTTACACCGTCTGCTCAGCGAAAGCAAACCAGGTAGGCGGATTCAGATTACGGGCGGCGTGGCTCCTGAGGAGGGAAGGTTCGTCCCTCTCCAGGTCACAGTCGACTAAGGGTCGCGGGCCTTTTCCTTCACTGGGGTCGGCATTCCGCCAGCCTCGGCGGGGTCCGCTCGCAGGCCAACATGTTGGTGACCCCAGAAGTGAGCAGCGCACAGGCGTTGGTCGTCGCTGCGCTGAGAGCTTCAGCCTCCGTCGCTCCATCGACGCTGCGGCACGCTTCTCGGCCCTGGAATTGGATGCAGACCTCGCAGCGCACCCCACCGATTTGCAAACTCGAGTAGACTACCACTGCCATCAACACAATCAGGAGCCCGGCGACAAGCCAGGAGGTTCGCTGCATACCCCGATCACACGCTTTGTCTGCACGCCACCCCTGTACTCGAGGAGACGGAGGATTACCGGCGTCCCCGCTCGGCAAAGAAAATGACCATGGCGGCGATGACGACGCCGAGGAACACACCGATCAAGATGGGATCGCCAGAAAAGAGTTCACGAAGATAGCCCATAGCGCAGGGTCCTCACTGTGAGCCAGGCCGGAAGCCCATCACGGTTTCCCGTCGCGCATGTTGGCGGATCAGCTCAGACCGCACTATCCACGCCCCATCGGCCAGGGCTTTCATCTTGCCGCGGGCGGCAGGACGGGAACGAGGGATCATGCCACAGTCGGTACATGGGTACAGATGGTCGGCGTCGACGTACTGGAGCGCTGTGCGGATGCGCGCCGCAACTGTGTCAGCCGTCTCTACCTCCTCAGTGCCGACATCGATCACGCCGACCATCAACTCCTTCCCTTTCGCTTCGGCCAACACCGCAGGGTCGACCCCCGAGGCAGCGCACTCCACAGAAATCATGTCGATCGCACTCGTCCGCAGGAGCGGTAAGGTCCGCCAATAGTGGCTCCAATCGGTATTCTTGCGTTTCCACTGCAGTACTTGCGGGACGCCGTAGCCGTAGCAGATGTGCACGGCGGTTTTGGCCCGCACGCCTTTGGCCGCTTCTTCGAGCGTACGAATTCCCCACTCCTCCACGTCGTGGAGGTAAATATTGAAACAGGGTTCATCGAACTGAATAATGTTGCAACCGTTCTCGGCCAGTTCGAGGGCTTCTTCGTTCAACACTTTAGCCAACTCCGCGGCCAGCGTGCGGCGGTTCCCGTAGTATTCGTCGGCCAGCGTGTCCGCCGTGGTCATGGGACCGGGCAGGGTGACTTTGACCGGTCGCGTAGTGTGGCGTTTGAGAAAACGGAGCGCATCGAGGAGGACCGGACGGGGACGCCGGATGGGGCCAATCACGCGCGCGGCAGCAACCTGAGTATTGTAGCGCCCGCCGCGGGTGCGAATGGGCACGAGGTGCTCGAAATCGAGACCACTCAGCCCTTCACAAAACCCCCAAATGTAGTGGCGCCGCCGTTGCTCTCCATCCGTAATGATACTCAGGCCAGCAGCTTCTTGGTCCGCGATCGCCAAAAGTACTGCATCATCCTGTCCTTCCCGGAGCGTCTCCCCTTCCAGTTTCCAGGAGACATAGATCTGACCCGCAGGTGCCAACCACGTCGGTCGAGGCAAGCTGCCGACAATCATGGTCTGGAGCATACTGG
>JANWXO010000331.1 GCA_025057295.1 Candidatus Binatia bacterium
AGCATCTCTTCGATCGCGTCCATGTTGCCCCATTCCAGGACAAGCGGTTTGTCGAAGAGCTCCTCGACCTCTTTGGCCGACAGCAACCCTCGTTGCCACAGCTCCATGACGAAGCTGATAGCGCAGCTCGCGTCCTGGATGTCGATGCCGTAGTCATTGGTGACCTTGCCGATGTGCGCCACGTCCGCCCAGTCACGCACGTCCATCGCGCCGGCGCTGCCCGCCGTGACCAGATACTCGGGATGACGGAAAGTTTCGCCGATGTAGTGTCGCGCCCGCGGCGATTCGTGCCCTTCGATCTTGTAGCGACCGTCGCAGGCGATATAACAGTCGGCGGAACAGACCTCGGAGTATTTGTGGAACTTCTTGACCCAGTTGTCCGAGCGAACCTCCTCCCCACGGAACAGGCTGCCCTGGTTATTGCGCCAGAAGTTGCCGCCGATGCGCTGGTAGAGTTCGACCGCGCCTAGGGTCCCGCGCCGCTTGAAGCCGTACCCCGCCTCGTTGGCGTCGAGCTTCTGGCGAAAACCATCGGCCCAACGCAGCATCCCCAGCGGATTGTTGATCTTGATGCCCTTGTTCCCCTGCACGGCGATCGCCTTGAGATTTTTGGAGCCCATGACACACCCACCGCCCCCACGGGCATAAATACGCCACCCATCCGACGCCACACCGGCGATGCCGACCTGGTTCTCCCCTGCCTGACCGATGGTCAGGGTATGCGCCTCCGAGGGATAATCGCCCAGCTCTTTCTGCAGCAGGGCGTGGGTCTCGATCGACCCTCTCCCCCACAGGTGGCTGGCGTCACAAATCGTCACTTCGTCGTTGCAGATGTGTAGATACACTGGCTTCGGCGCCTTGCCGGTGATCGCGATATAGTCGTAGCCGGTAAAGCGAATGGCATAGGGAAACTGCCCACCACCGGCAGAGTCGCCGAAAATCTTGTAGCAGGGACTCTTGAAGGTGAGCCGTCCTTTCACCCCGATGCCCGAGCCGGTGCCGGCGAGGGGACCGACGCCAAAGATGAAGATGTTGTCCGGCCCGCGCGGGTCGCACATGGGATCGTGGCGCAGGAAATGCTCCCACAACAGCCAGTCGTTGACGCCTGACCCGCCCACCCAGCGCTCGAACATGGCGTGGGGGATCACCTCTTTCCTGATCTCTCCCGTGGAGAGATCGACGCGCAGTAGTCCTCGTTCCATGGTCTTCTCCTTTTTGTCCGCACCGTTCAGGCGGCGCTGCTGACTTTCCCCTGTTTGAGCAGGGCTTCCATCAAGCCGACTTCGTCTTTCGCTTCCGGACTTCTGCGGAGAATAGCGCTGAAAGCGGCTTTCTCCTCGTAGAACAACACCGGCAGGCGCGGGTACTGCTTCCCCATATTGAGCTTGTCGGGGCGGGTAGCACAAGCTTTGACGCACGCCGGGTCACCACCGCAAAGATCGCACTTGAGGACCTCGCCCGTGGGCGCCACATAGACAGTGTCGAACGGACAGGCCGGGACGCATTCCATACACTGGATGCACTTGTTCTGGTCGATAATGGCGGCGTAGGTCACCGGATCATAGTAAAAGGCGTCGGTGGGACAGACCTGGGCACACGGGGGTGGGTTGGCACAGTGGTGACAAATGGCCACCATGAATCCGAAGCCGTCCTTATTGACCCGCGTCGCCACCTGGGGCAGAGGCTCGATCCTGAGACGGGCCCACACCGGGTTGAGCTCGCCGTCCGGCGCATGGATCAAGGAGCAGGCGACCTCACAAATTTTGCAATCGGTGCAGAGGTTCTGCAGGGCGAACAGTTTCTTGGGGACGTTGGGGATGTCCTCGCCGGGCTGAAACCACAACGCGCCGTTGGCAAGTTCTTTCTGGGTCTGCGCTGTCATCCGTAGGAACCCTCCTGAAAGATATCACAGGCTAATACGCTTCGCGGTTGCTTGTCAAGGAAAAACAACTTAAAAACGTAGAGCCAGCGATCGTTGAGGGAGAGTTCCGTATGCGGACACCAGAACGCCTGTTGCATCCATCCCTGGGCGAACTCCCGGCTCGCCGGATACTCGACTGTATCTTCGCCCTTTCCCCCACGGGCAATATCCTGCACTACCATATCGAACAGGTGAACAAAACCGACCTCCCACCTGCAGAAGGAGCAGGGATACGGTACACCCTCACTGACCAGCCCGCCGCACTGGGACGGGAGCGCTGTCGCATCATTCCTCCGCTGGTGCGCGAGTTCGACCCGGTGGAGCGGCCCCCAAGCGGAGGAGCCACGTCATGAACGCGAAAATGATGACCGCCCAGGAAGTGCACGCCCTGCTGCGGACGGATCCGGCTGTGGTGTATATCGATGTGCGTACCGTGGCGGAATTTGCCGCAGGCCATCCGCGGGGAAGAGTAGTGAACGTGCCGTTCGTCTTTTTCTACCCCGCCACGAAGGCGGTGTATCCTAACACCAGCTTCTTGCAGGTTGTGGAGGATCTCTGCCCGAAAGAGACTCCGCTGGTGGTCGGCTGTGACACCGGCGAGCGCGCCGCGCAGGCGGCGCAGCGGTTGTTGGAAGCCGGGTACACCAACGTGACGGTGATGCAAGACGGCTTCTCCGGCTGGCGCGCGAGTGGCCTCCCCGTCACGACGGATAACCGGGACGGGATCAGTTACGTCTCCCACCTGACCCGCGTCAAGCGTAAGGGGAAGAAGAAAACAGCCCATGCGACTGAGTAAAATTCGGACTGCCACAGGCATGACATAACCTGCAAGTCCTCCCACTCTAAACTGCGGAAATGCATGTCAAAAAGGGCCAATGGCAATGACTTCAGCCAGGATCCGTTCTTTCTCTTCCTCCGGCAGAGGCTGTAACCACTTGACCATCAGGTGGGGTTGCCGGGTCTGGACATAGCCGATCCGGCGCGCGATGCCATCCGAGACCGGATTCCCCACGTACGCAAACAGGGCTTTTTTGTCCCCGGCATCGCGAAACGCAATCCGCGATAACTTCTCCCCAAGGCCCTGATTCCGATACCGAACATCCACACACAGCCCTCCCACTAACGCATATTCGCCACAATGGGTCACGTGGTAGTAGCCGATGGCTGTAAACGTGGACGCGTCTTCTTTATAGAACGCGACGTAATGGACCGGGGCGACCGGGGGCGCTTCACCAAAAGTGCGCTGAAACAAGTCTCCAATGAAGAACGCAGCAGTGTCGACCCTCGTAATCAGCAGCTTCTCCTCGTCCATGGCCTACCTTTCTCAGCGCCGCGGTATCTCGCAGGGA
>JANWXO010000332.1 GCA_025057295.1 Candidatus Binatia bacterium
TCGGTCCTATGACGTTCGGGAAAAAGGAGGAGCAAATTTTTCTCGGGCGCGATTTTACCCAGATCAAGGACTATTCCGAAAAAACTGCGATCGAGATCGATACCGAAGTCCGTCGCATTATCATGAGTGCGTACGACCGGGCCAAAACACTCCTGCAGGCGAATCTCGAGGTGCTCCACAAGGTGGCGGAAGCGCTGCTCGAGAAGGAAGTGTTGGACGGGCAAGAGATTGACGAGATCATCAAAAATTTTGGCAAAGGAAACGGGTCGCTCGAAGCACCACAGGCTATGGCGCATGCCTCGTGGTAGGTTCGCCTGATCGAACCGGACAACAGGAGCAGGGTGGCCGGCTGCCCCGGCTCTCCTGCTCTTGGGATTAGCGCCAACAGGTGATACCGAGCGTGACGATGTTTCCCTGGGGGCACGAACATGCCACTCCTGGGCGCCTGCAGCAATCCTCATCGTGCGTTGCTGCTCGCGGCTCGTGTTGACCGGCACCCATGGCCGACCTGATTACCCAACTGCGCTGGCAAGACCTGCTGGACATTACGTTGATCGCCTGCGGCGTCTACTGGATTATCCACCTCATCCGTGGGACCCGTGCAGTGCAAGTGCTGCTCGGCCTCGTCTTTCTCTTTCTGACCTATCTCGCCTCCCAGTCTTTGGAACTGTACACCCTCAACTGGGTGCTCGACAACTTTCTCAGCTCTATCTTGTTGGTCATCGTGGTGTTGTTCCAAAATGATATCCGGCGCGCGCTCATGGAGGTCGGTCGTGGCTCGCTCTTCGGCGTTGGAGAGCGCACCGAGTACCGCACTGTGCTGGAGGAGATTAGCAAAGCCGTGGACACCCTAGCCGGCAAGCGCATGGGAGCGCTGATCGTGCTGGAGCGGAAAGTCGGGCTCAACGAGTATATTGAAATGGGTACCCGGCTCGATGCGCGCGTCAGTAAAGAGCTGCTCTCCAGTATCTTTCTCCCGACTTCTCCCCTGCACGATGGTGCCGTAGTCGTACAACGGGGGCGTGTGGCAGCAGCAGGCTGCTTCTTACCGTTGACGACCGACCCGCGGGTCAGCAGAACCTTGGGCACGCGTCATCGTGCCGCCATAGGACTGACGGAAGAGACAGACGCGATCGTGATCGTGGTCTCGGAGGAAACGGGGGCGGTTGCGCTCGTCAGCGAAGGGCAGATCTCGCAAAACCTGAGTGCCGAGGCGTTGCGCACAACACTGCGGCAGTTATTCGTCCATGAAATGGGGTAGACAGGCGTTCCGCACGGCTCTCTCGTTCGTCGTGCATAACGCGACACTCAAAATCTTTTCCCTCGCTTTTGCCTGCGGCCTGTGGCTGTTCGTCAATGCAGGAGAGCGGGACACCGAAAAGACCCTGCTCGTCCCGGTCGAACTGCGTAATCTGCCTCCGCAACTCGTCGTCGTTGGTCCACGGGTAGACTACGTCGATCTGCGTGTCAGCGGACCGCGCACCCTCCTCGGCCGCCTCAGCTCGAAGCGTATTACGCTCGATCTCGCCGGAGTGCGGCCAGGGCCCTCCTCTTTTCGCATTACCACCGATTTGCTCAATTTACCCCGCGGGGTCAAGGTCGTCCGCATTACCCCTTCCCAGGTGAACCTGGAGATCGCACGTCTCATCAAGCGTACGATTCCTGTATCTCTGGACCTCGTCGGCAAGCCGCCGCATGGGTATAGTGTTGTGGAGACAGAGGTGATCCCGGCTGTGGTAGAGGTCACGGGGCCAGCACCGGAGATCGGGCGGTTGGAGACGATTCCCACCGATCCGCTCGATCTCGGGGCAGCGACGCACCCGATCACCCAGGAACTGAACCTGCGCGGCCCGCAGGCCGATTTTGTAAGCTACAGTGCGGAGAAGGTACAGGCGCGGGTGGAGATTCAGGAAGTGATCCTCACGCGGGAATTTCGCCGCCTCCGGGTCGAAGTGAAAAACGCTGCGTTCCGCGCTATCGCGGCACCGCCGCTGGTCGATGTGACCGTCCGTGGGCCACAACGACTCGTCGAAAAGCTGAAGCTCAACAGTGGAGCTGTGTTTGTCGATGCGGCGAATCTCGGGCCTGGCACGGTGACGCTGCCGGTCACTGTGGACCTCCCTCCCGGCCTGGAGGTGATTGCGCAAGAGCCAGGGGAGGTCGAGCTCCGGCTGATCGAGGAACGGAAACCACAAACAAAAGGAGCGAAAGAAGAAGTCCCTACAGGAGCCTCACCATGACCAACAACGAACGGCAACGTGGGCGGTTGTTTGGAACCGACGGGATTCGCGGGGTGGCCAACGTCGAGCCGATGACGTCGGAAACGGCGCTGCGGCTCGGGCGGGCGCTCGCGTATGTCTTCCGCGATCGTCCTGGTCCTCACAAAATCCTCATTGGGAAGGACACGCGGCTGTCCGGCTATATGTTGGAAACTGCCCTCGCCTCGGGCATCTGTTCTATGGGGGTCAACGTCCTGTTGGTCGGGCCGGTCCCCACGCCAGGAATCGCGTTTCTCACCCGCAGTCTGCGTGCAGACGCTGGGGTCGTGATTTCCGCCTCCCACAACCCGTTTCAAGATAACGGCGTGAAGATCTTCTCGCGCGATGGCTTTAAACTGCCGGACGAGGTGGAAGACGAGATCGAATCGTTAGTCGTCGATCAAAAGATCGACCACCTTCGGCCAACAGCGACGGCTATCGGGAAAGCGTTCCGTGTTGACGATGCTTTGGGTCGCTACAACGTGTTTGTGAAGGGAGCCTTCCCGCGCGATCTGACGCTGGACGGCGTCAAAATCGTCGTCGACTGTGCACACGGGGCGGCGTACAAAGTCGCTCCCGAAGTGCTGGAGGAGTTGGGAGCCCGCGTGATCGCCATTGGGGTGGAGCCAGACGGGGAAAATATCAACCGGGATTGCGGAGCCCTATACCCCCAGCAGGTGCAGCGGTTGGTGCGGGAAACCGGCGCTCATATCGGGTTAGCCCTCGACGGTGATGCAGACCGCGCGATTCTCGTCGATGAGACCGGCGCGCTGGTCGATGGCGACACCATCCTGGCCATCGCGGCAGAAGAGATGTTGCAGCACGGGACCCTGCGTCATGCGACGCTTGTGGGCACTGTCATGAGCAACCTCGGCCTGGAGATTGCCGTGCGCAAGATGGGGGGACGGTTGGTGCGCACGGCGGTCGGAGACCGGTATGTGGTGGAGGAGATGCTGCGTGGGGACTACAACCTCGGTGGAGAACAGTCCGGCCATATCGTTTTTTTG
>JANWXO010000333.1 GCA_025057295.1 Candidatus Binatia bacterium
CGCCGAAGCGCAGTTATGCGGCGCGGTGAACACTGTAGTGAATCGCCAGGGGACTCTCATAGGCGAGAATACAGACGGACGGGGGTTTCTCGCCTCTTTGCGCGAGCGCGGGTTCTCGCCGCGCCGCCGCCAGATCGTGCTGATCGGCGCTGGTGGAGCTGCTCGCGCCGTACTGGTCTCCTTGGTTCAGGCGGGCAGCGCACGGATTACTATCGCGAATCGCACCCCGGCACACGCCGACGCTCTGGTTACTACCTATCGCTCGCTAGGGAAAACCCAGCTCGAGTCTGTCCCTCTCGAGCAGTTACAGGACCCGGCCCTCCTGCGCTCTGCTTCTCTCGTGGTCAACTGTACCTCGGTCGGGCTCCACAACGAAGATTTTCTCCCGCTCGCATATACAGCTACCCCACGCGACTGCCTGTTTTATGACCTCCTCTACCACCCCACCCCGACCCCCTTCTTGCGTCGTGCACGCAGTGCCCGGCGTCCCACCATGGACGGGCGGCGCATGCTGCTTCATCAAGGCGCCCTCGCTTTCTCCTTGTGGACCCGTACGGCTGCACCACTGACGGTCATGGCCCGTGCCCTGAACCACACGCTGCGCTCGCAGAAGCGATAAGGCCCTCTCTGCGGTCTCTTTCCCCACCCCCACTGCTGCTGTCGTTTAACTTCTCTGGCAAGCTGCCGATCTCGCAGTTGGAAGCTGCCAGCAGTAAGACCATGCTTTTCCTCTCATTCTTGCGAGTTGTAGGGACTCCGGTGTAAGGGAAGGACGCGGGCGGAATGGCTATGGACACTCGTCTCGGGGAACTGCTCGTCCGGAAGGGGTACATCACTCCAGAACAGTTAAGCAAAGCCGTCGAAGAGCAGCGCCAACATGGCGGCCCCCTCGGGACCCATCTGGTCAAGTTGGGGTGCCTGACCGAAGACGCTCTTCTCGCCTATTTACAGAAAGAATATCGGCTCCCCATCACCGACCCCACGAGTCTCGAGGTCCCCGAAGAGGTGTTGCACCTCGTGCCCCACACCCTGGTCACAAAATATTACCTCCTGCCGATCAACCTTACCGGCTCGAGCTTAACGCTTGCGATGGCGGATCCCTCCAACCTGGCCGCGATCGACGAAGTCAAATTTCTCACTGGCTACGACGTCAAAGTGACCATCGCCTCACTCTCCTCGCTCCGCCGCGCGATCGAACGCTTCTACGATCAGGCGATGAAATACGACGACGTGCTGAGCGACCTGCGGGCCCAGGAGATAGAACTGGTGCAGGGACAACAAGGGGAGATCTCGCTCGACGACCTCCAAGCAGCCAGCGAAGACGCCCCGGTCGTGCGTCTCGTCAACGCCATTTTCACCGATGCCATTCGCAAGCGGGCCAGCGATATTCATATCGAACCCTATGAGAAGGTGTTCCGCGTGCGTTTCCGCATCGACGGGGTGCTACACGATATTCTCCAGCCTCCTCCCTCTCTCAAAGCAGCCGTGGCCTCGCGCATCAAGGTGATGGCTTCCCTCGATATTGCCGAACGTCGCCTCCCGCAAGATGGTCGCATCAAACTGAAGATAGGGAAAGGGGATGCTATCGACGTGCGTGTTTCCGTCCTTCCTACCCTCTTCGGCGAAAAGATTGTCATGCGCCTGCTGGATAAGTCCAACCTGCAAGTAGACATGACAAAGCTGGGTTTTGAAGAGCGTGCGCTGAAAGATTTCAAAGAGGCGATTTATAAACCGTATGGCATGGTCTTAGTGACCGGTCCGACCGGTTCCGGGAAAACGACGACCCTCTACTCGGCACTGACCGAATTAAACAAAGTGACGACAAACATTTCTACCGCCGAAGACCCTGTCGAATTCAACATCTTTGGCATCAACCAGGTGCAGATTCACGAAGACATCGGGCTTACATTTGCCGCAGCGTTACGGGCTTTCTTGCGCCAAGACCCAGACGTGATCATGGTGGGGGAGATCCGCGACTTGGAAACCGCTGAGATTGCCGTCAAGGCAGCCTTGACCGGCCATCTGGTGTTATCAACCCTTCACACCAATGACGCCCCTTCTACCATTCACCGTTTACTCAACATGGGCGTGGAACGGTTTCTGGTCGCCTCTGCCACCAATTTGATCCTCGCGCAACGCTTGGTACGCGTGATCTGCCCACATTGCAAAGACGACGCGTTGGTCGATCCTCAAGTCCTCATCGACCTCGGTGTGCCCCCTGATGAAGTGGACTCATACAAATGCCAGGAAGGACGAGGGTGTCAAGACTGCGGCTACACGGGGTATCGCGGACGCGTCGCGCTGTATGAAGTCATGCCGATGTGGGAAGAGATCAGAAATCTCGTGCTTGCCAACGCTCCGACGCCCGAGATCAAACGGACGGCAATGCGGTTAGGAATGAAGACGCTGCGCCAGAGCGGTCTGACAAAAGTGCGCCAAGGGATCACCACGATCGCCGAGGTGCTGCGCGTAACGATTGCAGACTGAACAATTCTAGACTATAGAGAGGCTCGAAACGCGCAAGAAGGGAGGTGGGAGCTGAACTCCGGTTAAGCCAATTCGACATGTGCCGATCACAAGGAGAAAGACTCAACCAGACACGCGTATTGGTCGGGGGAGGTATGGCAATCTTTCGTTGGCAGGGCATTGGTCCACAAGGACAAACGCTCCAGGGCGAAATGGAAGCCGCGTCGCGTGACGCGGTCATATCCCGCCTGCGCAGTCAACGCATTCGGCCGCTGCCAGAGCGCATTCGCGAAAAAGGGAAAGGGCTGGATCGCGAAATCACCCTCCCTGGCTTCGGCGAGAAGGTCAAGGCCAAAGATGTTGTCGTCTTCACTCGTCAGCTTGCCACCATGATCGATGCCGGTCTGCCCATCATGCAGTCGCTCGAGGTGCTCGCCCAGCAAACCCCCAACAAGACTTTTGCCAAAGCCATCAAGCACATCAAGGCAGACGTCGAGAGCGGCTCACCGTTCGCCACCGCCTTGGCCAAACATCCGAAAATTTTCGATGATCTGTACACGAATATGGTCTCCGCCGGAGAAATCGGCGGCATTCTGGACACCATTTTGGCTCGTCTGGCGGCCTATATGGAGAAGGCAGTCAAACTCAAAGCCAAAATCAAAGGTGCGATGATCTATCCCGCTAGCATCGTCACGGTGGCAGTCGCCGTCACCGCGATCCTGCTCATCTATGTTATTCCCGTCTTTGCCGACATGTTC
>JANWXO010000334.1 GCA_025057295.1 Candidatus Binatia bacterium
TGATACATCTCCAGCGCCAGCGGTAAGTCGTCCGGATGAATCAAGGGTGCGAATGGTTTGCCAATCCATTCGGCACGCGACCAGCCAGTGATCTCTTCGAAAGCAGGGTTGAGCGAGGTAAAGGTCCCGTCGGTCGGAGAGAGACTGTAGATAACCTCCGGAGAGGTTTCTACCAAGCTGCGATAAAAAGCTTCGCTCGCCCGCAGGGTGTCGTTCCTTTTGTCCACTTCTGCTTGGCGTGCCGTGAGCAGCGCCAGCTGTGTGCGCAGCGTGGCAATTTCCTCGCGGAGCTGGGCTGTCGTTTTTTCGTGCTCATCCATGCTTCCGTATGGTTCTTTCTACCATATCAGGATGCTGCTTGCTACAGAAAGCAGCGTCGTTGTGCACGCTGACCGTAGTGCACCCTCACTACGGCAGAGGGAAGCGATAGTGACAGGTTGTTGCCGTCTTGCCGAGGCAGACAAGGTGTCAAGGACCTGACACAGGGTGACACGCGGTGTGACAGTGGGAGCAGCAAGGATCACTGAGATCAGTGGAAGTACCAGGAAAAAAAGCGCTTTTTCTTGGACAGCGGCGCTTGGCAATCAGTTTGCAGGGCACACAGGATCGGCACCCTATGGACACCGCAGCGATGCTTTTCTCTTCGAGCGAAAAGAACTTGTTTCACCTCATGACCGGCTTTTTCGCTTCCAAGGTGCTGGCTGTAGCGGTCGAGTTGGACTTGTTTACCTGGTTGTCGGGAAAGCCGCGTACTTTTGAAGAAATCCGCTCCCATTTCGGCTTGGCTGAACGACCGTGCCGTACCTGGCTTGATGCCTTGCTCAACTTGCACCTCCTCGAAAGGCAAGGAGCCTTGTACGCGAATAGCGCGGTGTCAGAAGCGTTGTTGGTGCGTGGGCGGCCAGACTACCAGGGGCCGCACGTACGGTTGCTCGATAGTTTGTACCTCGCCTGTCATCATCTGCGCTCCGCGCTGTTAGAAGACCGGCCGATTAGCCGCGACTACTCGTATTTTTTTGGCCCTGAGGCGGACGACTCGCGCGTGACGCACTACAGCATGCTGATGCACGAGTCCAGTCTGGCTCCGGCCATGGTGCTGCCTCACTATTGGGACTTCTCCGACAGTCAGGTAGTCATGGATGTCGGTGGTGGATATGGCAGACTCTGTCTCACCTTGGTCTCGCAATATCCGCACCTGCAGGCGATTTTGTTCGACCTCCCTGAGGTCTGTCAGAAAGCTGGTACCTTGTTAGAGACGTATCCCCGCGGCTTGGTGCGGCGGGTACGGCTGCATCCTGGGGACTTTTTCCGCGATCCCCTGCCTCAGGGAGCTGATACGATCATTATGATGCGCATCACGCACGATTGGCCCCAGGAACGGGTCGCCATGCTCTTCCAAAAAGCCTTTTCCGCGTTGCCCTCGGGTGGACGTTTACTGGTGTACGAAACGCTGAAAGACCAGGGACCTTTTCCAGGAGACGCTGCCTTCATTTCGCTTCTCCTCCTCCTTATCAGCCCTGGGGGAGAATGCCGGACCTTTGCTGAGCTGCAGACACTCCTTGAACGAGCCGGTTTTACCAATGTGGAATTGATTCCGACTATCTATTTTTACGGTTTGATCGTGGCGGAGAAACCCTGAGGGGCCAGGTGATGGACAGGAGAACAGCTTTTGTCACCGGAGCGACGGGATTTGTGGGATCGTTTCTCACCGCGTTCTTACTGCACCAGGGCTACCGGGTGGTCGCGCTGGTGCGTGGCCCTCTACCGCGCCAGCGGTTGACCGAAGTGCTGTGCGAGGTTGACGGCGAACGGCTCGGACCCACGCTCGCTGCACGGCTTGAGGTGATCGGAGGGGATGTCCGCCATGCGCAGCTTGGGCTCTCGGAGGATGCACAACGTTGGTTATCTACCGTGGTCGATGAGGTTTGGCACTGTGCGACGAGTTTTAAGTTTCACCCTTGCCACCGCGACGAGGTTATCGCCCATAACGTGACTGGGACAAAACATCTGCTCGACCTCACTTTCCGCTGGCAGCAGAGCCGACCTGTCTCCTTTTTCTACGTCAGCACGGCCTATGCTGCGCCGCTGCGCGAAGGGGTAGCGCGCGAGGAGTTGGCCCCAGTCGGAGCGCCCGCACGCAATCTCTACGAGTGGTCCAAGCAAGAGGCAGAGCGGCTTGTCGTTGCCTACCACGAACGGTATGCCCTGCCGGTGACGATTTTCCGTCCCGCAATCATCGTTGGTCACACCCACACCGGCAAGGCGGTGCGCTTTACCGGGTACTACGAGGTGCTGCGTGCTGTGGCGCTACTCGTGCGCAATCTGGAGGTGAATCTTGGTCGGCAGTTCGACCGTAACTTGCACCTGCGGGTGCGGGCGCAGCCGGAGACGGCTCTGAACCTGGTTCCTATCGATTTTGTCGTCGAGGCCATGTGGCGGGTCTCACGCGCGAGCCGCGAGGGAATCATTTTCCATCTCGCCAACGAGACGCCCGTGCTGGTGACCGATCTCTTTCAGTATGCGTGTGAAGAGCTCGAGGTGACGGGCATCGATCTGGTGGGGGAAGAGAGTTTCCGAGCACGGCCGATGACCAGCTTCGAGCGGCTGTTCGAGCGACGAACACGTTTTCAGGCACCGTACCTTTTGGACGGCCCCTGGTTCGATACCACGCAGTTCCGGGCGTGTGTGCCGGCTCAGGTGCTGCCCTGTCCCACAATCGACGCAGCCTTCATGCGCCGTGTGAATCGGTACTACCTGGCGATCCTCGATCGGCAGTTTGAAGCCATACCCCTCACTTCTGTATCGTCCATCGTACCGTCAGCGACACGCCCTGGCCAGGTATCGCTCGCTCTCCCCCCTGGGGGTGGTTTGGCTTCGTAGCCGAGCAGGGAGGGGTGGTTATGCGGATAGCGGATCCGCGGCTCTGGGGGATTCGTCACCCCTGGGCTGTGATGCTCAGTGTTTTGGGTTGTACCTTGTTCCTGAGCTGGGGCAACGTCCAGGTAAAGAGAGGAGGGATTCTCGACCACGATGTGATCCTGCGCGAGGACGACCCAGTGCGCCGTATGGATCTACACGTTCGGAGCAAGTTACAGGAAGGATTTGCGGGACGAGAGTTCATTCCGCTGGTGCTCACCGGTGGAGGGGGACGTTCAGTCGATGACTTACACAAAATCCTCCGTCTGACGGAAGCTGCCGAGCGTGCATTCGGCAACAC
>JANWXO010000335.1 GCA_025057295.1 Candidatus Binatia bacterium
GGGACAAGTGCGAGGAGGGGGACTTGAACCCCCACGGGTTTTACCCCACTAGCCCCTCAAACTAGCGCGTCTGCCAGTTCCGCCATCCTCGCAGAAAGATAGACTTGGGAGTGCATCATTCAGGTGTAGGGTACACGGTCACCTGCTGAAACCAGCCTGATCATAGCTTGACCACGGGAGGTGGTCTAGAGGGGAAACCGTCCAGCAACCTCTTCGGCTCAGTCGAGAGGGAAAAGCTGAGCGCCCGTAAGCCTCTGTGCTATCTCGGCACCGCCGCCCGCCGCAGGTGCACCCTGACAAGAGGTGGTGGGGAGGTGGAAAACGAAAATTGTCTCCTGCTCAAAAGCCCAGCTCTGCTCGCATTGATCGTTGCTGCTTGGGTCTCGGCCACGTTCTTCTACACCCAGGATCGGTCCCTCGGTCCTCTTTCCCTCAGTGTCTGCTCTGGGTTGACGGGGGGTGCAGATGCCTGGTTAGCCCTGGTGTCGGCTTCATTGCTGCGGAGAAGCTCCTGCCGTCGCCGGGGGTGACGTCTGTTCAGTCGTGGAAGGGGCTGACTCAGATGTCGCCGGCAGGGTCGCAGAGGTCGCCGGTGCCGTTTGTGTAGCCCCTCCTGCAGGAGTTGTGGTTGGGGTTGTTTCCCCGCTCGGTTGTGTGGTCGGCGTTCCTTGGGGTGCAGCAGAGGTGGATGGGGTGAGCGGGGCATCATCGAAGACGCTTTTGGTGGTTTCCCGTGCCGTACCATACGTGAGCAGCAGCGAGGTCAACATAAACACGATGGCGGTGCCAGTGGTCAGTTTCGTCAGCAGGTTTCCTGCTCCGGAACTCCCGAAGATGGTTTGACTGGAGCCGCCGAACACTGCGCCGACATCGGAGCCCTTGCCTTGCTGCAGCAGCACTACGGCGATGAGAAAGAAGCACGAGAAAATGTGCACGATGATAAGAGTTGTGTACCACATAGGTGCAGTCCTAACGGAAGGTAGCAATGCGAACAAAAGAATCTGCCTGCAAGCTCGCTCCTCCGACCAAGGCTCCATCAATATCGGCCTCGGCCATCAGGCTGTCGATATTATCGGGTTTGACACTGCCGCCGTAAAGAATACGGGTGGTATTGGCCGTTTCGCTGTTAGAGAGTTCTGCCAGCAGGTTCCGTATCGCTTCGTGCACCGCTTGCGCCTGGCTGGGGGTGGCAGTACGACCCGTGCCGATTGCCCATACCGGCTCGTACGCGATGACAAGCGACGCAATGGCCAGAGGTGCTTGGTCTTGCAAGGCGCCTCGCACCTGACGGCGAATGACGGCGAGGGTGGCACCCTGTTCGCGTTCTTCCAGCGTCTCACCGACGCAGATAACCGGAACCAAGCCTGCGCGTTGCGCAGCGCGTACCTTGCGGGCTATCTGTGCATCGGTTTCACCACAGTACTGGCGCCGCTCGGAGTGGCCGATGATAACGTAAGTGCAGCCAAGTTCTTTCAGCATCGGACCAGAGATCTCTCCTGTGAACGCGCCCTGAGGTTCCCAATGGAGATTTTGTGCTGCCAGGCGGATGGCCGAGCCGGCCAAGAGGCGGGCTGCGGTCTCTAATGCGGTAAACGGAGGGGCAACAGCGACCTCACGCTCGGGCGGGAGAGACAGCTGGGCAAGCACAGCAGAGAGCAGGTGTTCTGTTTCGGCTCGGGTACAATGCATTTTCCAGTTGCCGATGATGAGAGGACAGCGTGTCACCATAAGGTACCTGTAACTGTTTCTCCCCAGTCCTGCAATGCAAGGGGAACCTTTGTGCGTTCAGCAAAGTCTTTGCATCTTTTCCCCTCGTCTGCCTCCTGTCAAGCGACCGCGGAGGTTGGTCAATTGACTCGTTCGGACTCACACATATATTACTGTCTCATCACCGGCGCAGGGAGAGCGATCCAGGCGGTGAGGAGCGAGCGATCCCGCGAGGCAGTATTGGTGTTGACTCATGGCGTTTTCTGTGTGGCGTGTGGCGGTCCAGCAGGAAGGTCCTTTCCGGCAGGACAATATCGTAGACATGGTGATGCACTCTGGTCCTGTGGTCCAGGGTGTCTTGTATCTATTACTGGCTTTTTCGGTTTGTAGCTGGGGGATCATCTTCTATAAGTTCCGTCAGATCCGACAGGCGCGGCGCGAGTCCGAACGTTTTATCGAGGTCTTCTGGGAGGCGAAAAATCTTGCCGCCATCAGCACCGCCAGTTTGGAGATGAAGGAAAGTCCAGTCGCCCAGGTGTTCCGCGCTGGCTACCAGGAGCTGATGCGCATTACACGTGGCCGTAAGCAGGCCAATCCGGGAGAGAGCAACCCGATAAACGAGGAAGGGGGAATCGAAAACGTCGAGCGGGCGATGCGGCGTGCCAGCCGTGAGCAGATGACCCGCTTGGAGCGCGCCCTGACCTTTCTGGCAACGACGGCAAGCACGGCGCCGTTCATCGGGTTGTTTGGGACGGTGTGGGGGATCATGGATGCGTTTATCGGTTTGAGCCGTACCCAGGCGTCGACCATTCAGGCTGTTGCACCTGGGATTGCCGAGGCGCTGATTGCGACGGCGGTGGGGCTGGCAGCGGCAATTCCTTCGGTCATGGCGTATAATTATTTCAGTCGGCAGGTGCGTGTCCTGACTGCAGAAATGGAGAATTTTTCCGCCGAATTTTTGAATATTGCCGAGCGTCACTTCCTGTAGCCGTTTGGTGTGTTATTAGAGAGGCAGGAAGTCGGCTTCTATGGCGTTCGAACAGCAACAGGAAGAGAGCATCTCGCAGATCAACATCACCCCTTTTGTCGACGTGATGCTGGTGCTGCTGGTGATTTTTATGGTCACTGCACCGATCTTACAGCAAGGGGTGCATGTCGATCTGCCTGAGGTCGCTTCTGGACCGCTGGAAGGGAGCGACGAACAACTGGTGGTTTCGGTCACGCGCGACGGAAAAGTGCTGTTGAATGACAGTCCGGTCAAGGTGGAAGAGCTGAGCCAGAAGCTAAGGACTATCCTGCACCTTCGTCCTGACCGTGCTGTGTATCTGCGGGCGGACAAAAACATTGCCTACGGGCGAGTCGTCGAGGTGATGGCCGCCGTGCGCGATGCCGGAGTCAGAAAGCTTGGTATGGTGACCGAGCCGCTCGAAACGCAACAATGAGTGCGAGAAAGCCGTACCGTACAGAGCTGTTGCAGGATAAGCAGTTGCGCCGCATGATC
>JANWXO010000336.1 GCA_025057295.1 Candidatus Binatia bacterium
ACCAACTCGCCGAGCGAGATCGGCAGATCGCAGACCTCAAACGCCAGTTAGCCCGGATGGAGCCAGATACCGCACCCGTTTCCTGCCAACCTGTCCCTCCGTCTCCCGCTCCTGATCCTCTTCCTGGAAGTCTCGCCGACCTCCTGGCTCAGCTCGAACGATTGTATCCAGAAGGGGAATGACGACCTGCCTCGAACTGCTCCTCGAACAGGCAGCCAAGGGAAGGATCAGGTTCACTGCGCCACGTTATTGGGCCAATTCCACCTCGACCACCTCGCCGTGACCGATTGACGACCCCACGAGACCGGCCATGCGAGCAGTGAGGTATTTGCTGCGAAACAGACCGTGAATGCGTGCCACTTCCTGGGGGTCGGTGATAAATTTGGCGGTCCCTCGCAGCGTGAGGGTATCGAATTTGAGAGCTATCTGGGGGTTTTTCTGCAAGTTCTGGTACCAGTCGGTTTTCCCGCCTTTTCCCGATTGAATATACACGCGTCCCTGGTCATAGACAAACCAAATCGGTTTCGTATGAGGCCTGCCTGTTTTGCGGCCAATGGTGGTAATCTCGACTGTGGAATAATTCGCGACTTTCTCCAACGCCGCCTGTGGTGTAAGCGATGTTTCTTGGGCAACGAGAGCGGTCACAGCACCGCCAGCGCAGAGGAGGACAGTCAGTATCGCAACGAATCGGTACGAGCGCGCACGCCTCAACCTTGTATCCATGCTCCGTCCTTTCCTGCAACCGACGCTCAGCGGTTGCTCATCGCTGATACCTTATCTGAGAGAGAGGCAAGAGTCGATGCTCACACGCCACACGGAGAGTTGTGACTGCAGCTGCTCAGGGGAAAAGTCCCCCTTTTTTCTCTCGGGTTGCCGTTCGACGCTGGCGAGCGGCTGGGAGTGCTTCCCCGCCAGCAGAAGAATATGGTAGCCTAAGACTACCTTTCTGCAGAGGAGGATACCCTATATGGCAACGCAATACTATTTCACGGTTGCAAACGAGGCGATCGAGGTGAAAGCGGGAAAACACCCGTCTCCAAATATTACGCTGACCATGAAGGAAAGCGACTATCTCGACATGATCAACGGCAAGCTCAATGGACAGATGGCGTTCATGACGGGGAAGCTGAAGATCACGGGCGACATGGGGTTGGCACTGAAGCTGCAGAGTCTGTTCAAGCAAGGCCAGGGCGGGTCTGCCGTGACCTCGGTGCAACAGGTCATGGACGCGATGCCGCAAAACTTTAACAAAGAGGCGGCCAAAGGCATGAACGCGGTGTACCAGTTCGACTTGACCGACTGAAGGCCACGCGCCGTTGTACCCCGTGGGGCTTTGCGCGGAGGAGGGAACATATCGTGTCCCCGGCGCGCCCCAGCGGAGAAGCCGGGCCTCACAGGGGGAAACGACTGGGCAGCGTGCAGGGTTCCCTTCTGAAGCCCTCCCTATGCTCACCTGGCTCGCCTCGCCGCCGACCACAGTGCGTACGCACTCTGCCCGCCTTCCGCGTTGCACCCCAACGCTTCTTCTGCCCCCGCCGTGCGAGACAGTCACACAGGGTGCACTTGCACCGACGCGTTTCCTCGAGCAGTTGCGAGCACCAGACGCTCTTCGCGATAGCCGCTCTCAGAAGGTGCAAGGGCACCGCTCCATCCTTTTCTCTTGCCATCCAAAGGAGGATCCGTGTCACGACACGTGGTGATCATTCCCGGAGATGATGCTGCTCCGGAAGCTATGGCACCGACGGTAGAGATTCTGAAGAGTTTGGCCCTCGACCTGACGTTTACAGAATTCCCCTCTGGAACGGAAGGGGTCAAACGCTATGGCTCGCGTGCGGCCTTCGATCAGGCGTTGCGTGCAGCCATCGATCAGTCCGACACGACCTTATTCGGCTCGACCAACGGCACGACCGGAGGGATTTGGTACCTGCGCTGGGGCAAACAGACCTTTGCCAATGTCCGACCGGCGCGGTGGCGTCCCGGGTTTCGCAGTCCCCTCAAGAATCCTGAGGGGATCGACTTTGTGATCGTGCGCGAGAACCTGGAAGACTTGTATATGGGGGTGGAGGGCGACCTCTCCCTGCTCGCTCCGCTGTCGCTGACCAGCGCTATTACCCGTCAGCCGTTGCATACGGCGGCGCGAGGGAAATTTGCCCTGAAAGTGATCACCGAAGAGGGAACCCGGCGGGTTGTGCGCTTCGCCTGTGAGCTAGCCCGCAAAAGGAAAGCCAAAGGCGGCAAAGGGAAAGTCACGTGTACGAGCAAATACAATTTGCTCCGCGAGAGTGACGGGTTGTTTCGAGCGGTGGCAGAGGCGACGGTCAGGAATGAATATCCAGACCTTGTGTACGAACAATATATTATCGACGACTTTGCCCGTCGCCTGGTGGCAAGCCCGTCAGAGCTCGACGTCGTGGTCATGCCAAACCTGTACGGCGACATTCTGTCCGACGTGGCGGCGGGCGTGATTGGGGGTCTCGGCCTCGCACCGAGCGGCTGCTACGGCGAGACCTACGCGTACTTTGAGTCCGTCCACGGTTCCGCCCCTGACATCGCCGGCAAAAACATCATCAACCCAACAGCGACCCTACTCTCGGCAGTCCTCATGCTCGAGTACCTCGGCTATGACGACGCCGCAGCGCGGCTCGAGAGGGCCATTGCTCGCGTCTACGCCGAAGGACGAACGTTAACCCCTGATCAGGGAGGGACGGCGACAACCACTGAGTTTTGTACGGCAGTGCAGGCGTACCTCTCAAACTGATCGCTCACCGTAGAGAACGGCTCGCGCTCCAGCCGAGGGCCTATCCCTGCGGTTTCGTGCGAGCTTTGGTGATCACCAAGACATCCTGCCCATTGACACGGACCGTGCGGCGGTCTGCAGCGACCTGGGCAGGTGCTTTCCGCACGCGGGCTTCACGCCATTGTTTGAGTTGTTTTTCTAGCTCTTTCATACTCACGATCCCCTCCATACTGTCATAAACTGACCTCTCCTCACCTACCCATCGATAAAAGCTTCCAGACTCTTTGCGCGTGCTGGATTCCGCAGCTTACGCAACGCCTTCGCCTCAATCTGTCTGATGCGCTCGCGGGTCACGGCAAAACGCTGGCCAACCTCCTCCAGAGTGTAGTCGGTCTTTTCATCGATGCCGAACCGCATCCGCAGGATCTGCTCTTCGCGCGGCGTCAGCGTCGCCAGCACCTTACGGGTCT
>JANWXO010000337.1 GCA_025057295.1 Candidatus Binatia bacterium
CCAGAGGAGGAAATTTTGCTTGACAATCTGTCGCTCCTAGTTGCAGAATGCTTCAGCACTGTTGAATAAACCAGCAGGACTGTCAACCGCAAAGGAGGGCGTAAGGATGGCAACCCGGCGAGGTGCGAAAAAAGTCAACCCACTGCGCAAGTCGGCCAAGACGGTGAAGGTTCCGAAGCGACGCGCGCAGCAGGTGAGACGGGCAGTCTCTGCCCGTGCGGCGGCGCGACCGGCCCCGGCTGCCGTCACGACGAGTGATTATGAAGGGGCGCGTCAGCTCCTGAGTCGCTACTGTTTCGCACTTGACCGGGGCAAGCTCGACGAGCTCGGGACGCTCTTTCACCGCGATGCCGTATTCTCGGTCTCGTTCGAGAATGGGCAACGGCACACTGGCCGCGAAACCATCCAGGCGTGGTACGAGCGTTTCTTCCAGCAAAGACCCGGGCAATATCGCCACATGCGCCACAAGATTTACGAGCCGCTCCTAACGGTCAACGGCAATACGGCGACGGCTTCGACGTACTTCGATGCCGATTCGGTCGAGGCAGATAGCACGGTGCGGGTGGTCGCGGGTCGCTACGACGACACCTTGGTGCGGGAAAACGGACAGTGGTTCTTTAAAGAGCGGGCGATCACGGTATTCTATCGCTACTCGGCTGGCCCGTGTGAAGAGGGTATGTAACGTAAGGGGGATACGATGGACTATGTGAGTGTAGAAGAGGCGCGCCAGATGTCAGGGTTGCGGCTCGTCCTCTCGCCCGGCGTGCCGGGGCCGTGGAGCGAAGCGGCAAAGGCCATTTGCTACGTCAAGAAGCTTTCCTATATTCCCGTGCGTCAGGAGATTGGGGGAGAAAACCGCGCCCTCAAGGAGTGGACTGCGCAGACCACTGCTCCGGTCGCAGCGTGGAACGATGAACCTCCCCGCTCGACCTGGATCGAGCAGCTCTTCCTTTTCGAGCGGCTCGCCCCCGACCCCCCGCTCATTCCCGCAGACATCGCCGATCGGGTGTTGATGTTCGGGTACAGTAACGAGCTGTGCGGTGAAAATGGCTTTGGCTGGTCGAAACGCCTGATGTTGATCCACCCAACGCTGACGAACCCCCAGGCGAGCGAACAGAGTCGTGCGTTCGCGACGTACTTGGGCAACAAATACGGGTACGATCCAGCAAAGGCTGCCGCCGCCCCGGCGCGGTGCGCGGAGATCTTGCGGGCGCTCGGCGCCCGCTTGGAACAACAACGGGCGCAGGGGAGTCGTTTCTTTATTGGTTCCCAGCTCTCTGCTCTCGACATTTATTGGGCTGCGTTTGCAGCTCTGATCGAACCTCTCCCGCACGAGCTGTGTCCGATGCCAGAGGCTTTTCGCAGGATGTACACGAATACCGACCCGGTCGTACAGGCTGCAGTGACGCCTGCACTGATGGAACACCGGGATTTTATTTATCGCACCTACCTGCAACTGCCGCTGGATTTTTGAGCCTCGGGGTTGTCGCGCAGCGCAGGAAACCGTGTGTCATGCTTGGGGGTGCTTCCTCCAGCGTGAGATTAATGGTCTGCTTGAACAGAAGGGGGGACGGGCATGGCACACGAGCTTCTCTATCCTGAAGCGCTCGAGACGCTGGTATCACGCCTGCCCGAACTAGAGCTTGTGCTTGGCCCTCGGGCCAAGGGTGGACTGGGAGCAGTGCGCCTCCTTTTGCAAGAGGCGATCGCTGCACGAGCGGATGGCGACGTGCCCCGGGCGATACAGTGTATCGGGAAAGCAATGGATCGACTGGCGCAGCTGGCCGATCTGCTGGACCCGCAGGAAGCCCTGCTGATGCGGGCTCTTGCCGGGCAGTTTCGTCAGGCCCTGCTGCGTGGAGACTCGAGCGCAGTCAAGCGGACCACAGAGTTGATGCGCGAGAAGTCCGGCACGACAATACGCAAACGCTGAGTCTGCTAAATTCTGCACCGTGCTCTGCCGATCTTTGGACATCGATGGAGTCGATGGAAGGGTTGTTTTTCCCGCAGGTTTCTCCTCTACGGGCAGATCGATCGCGCGTCGTTGTTCCCCCTTGTCCTCCCTGGAGAGCCAAGCTGCAGGAGCGTCTGGCTGCGTGGTCCCGTAACCCACGCGCGCACCAGCTTCTGCGAGTGCTTTTACTGTGTGGCCTGCCGGGGATCGGTGCCTATGCGCACCTGGTTGAACCAGTATGGCTGCAGGTGAAGCAGCTCACACTCCCCCTCCAGGGGTTGCCTACGCACCTCGACGGACTGCGTCTGGTCCACCTGAGCGATTTGCATGTTGGCTCGGCAGTTCCGCTCTGGTTTCTAGCTCGGGTCATGGAGACGGTTCGTCGCCTTGCTCCTGATATGATCGTCTTGACCGGTGACTTTGTGCACGCAGACCCTGACGGGCCGGCGCAATTGGTGGGGTTGCTCAGCCAACTGCGTGCTCCACACGGGGTGTTTGCCGTTCTCGGGAACCATGACTATGGCGTGAATTATCCGGGCCACGCCGGGGTGAAGGGAGTCGAAACTGTCGTCATGACCGCCCTCGAGCGGGCTGGAATCGTACTCTTGCGCAATACATGGGTGCCTGTGGCCGGAGGACAACGCCCGCTCGCGCTTGTCGGCATCGACGAGCTGTGGAGTGGGAGAGCACAAATAGACGCCCTAGAAACGATCCCGCCTTCGTATCCTCGCCTCGTTCTCAGTCATAACCCTGACATTCTGCAGGTCTTGCCACAGACGAGTTTCGATGTCCTCCTCTGCGGCCATACACACGGGGGACAGGTGCGGATACCTCCCTTTCCACCACCGTTCACCGCCACCGTGAACAGAAGATTCTGGGCTGGACTGTATACGCATGGACGCGGGGTCGTGTTCGTCAGCCGCGGTATTGGCTATACCTGGCAAGTGCGCCTAGGGGCGCGACCCGAATGCGTGGTGATCACGCTCACCGGGCGATAAGGACTGGGGTGTCCGCTTGACTTCTCTAGGGGGGTTGGATAGTGCACGGGCATGGCAAAGACCTTGAAACCCTGTTGCGAAAAGACCCTCGCGACCTGGATGAGAAAGATCCAGAATTCTTATACCACCTTTCCGGTCATCAAAGACGTCCCGTGTTCCGCTTGTCGGCAAATTCTCCCTATACGTGTGTACGAAAAACCTGCTGAGACT
>JANWXO010000338.1 GCA_025057295.1 Candidatus Binatia bacterium
TGCCGGGTGGTCGATGGTGGCGAAGAAGCCACGCGCTTTGAGGTGCGTATTGTTGAACAGGTCACCCATAGTGGACACCGGAGCGATCGGGACCCGCCGGGCCTGTGCCGCATGATATAGCTCCTCGACCGATTGATCCTTCACCCATTCCTGAAGTAACGGCTGGAGTGCATCCCAATTGGTGCCACGACTGATGCGGTCGGCGAAAATTGCTTCCTGCGCCCATTCTGGATTCCCCATGAGCTCGACAAAGTTGCGCCATTGATGCTCTTCCACGCAGCATAGAAAAATCCAGCCATCTTTGCATTCGAGAAAGTCGAGCGGTTGGATCGGTTTTTGTCCGAGACGGGATGCCACGACGCCCATGTAGGGGAAAAACTCGAACGTCAGCTCCAAGATGGCCAACAGACACTCCTGGACGGAGACCTCGACATGCTGCCCTTCGCCAGTGGTCAGGCGAGCAAAGAGCGCGCCGAGGGAGGCAATAGCGGCATTCACTCCCGCTTGGAAACCAGCCTGCTGGCCGAATGCCTTGAGGGGAGGCAGCTCGTCCGTGCCGGGGCCGCCGCCGTTGAGATAGGCGATGCCGCCCGCGTTCCACAAAGTGAGGTCGGTCGCTTGGTAATGCGCGTGTGGTCCACTGAGCCCAAACGGCGCGATCGAGGTCATCACCAGCCTGGGGTTGAGCGGCTCGAGCTGTCGGTAGTCCAGCCCACGACGTGCCATCTCGGTGGGGTGATAATTATGGATCAGCAGGTCTGCGTCTGCCACCAGACGGCGGAAAATCTCCTGTCCGGTCGGGTGGCAGAGGTCGAGGGTGATGCCGTATTTATTCGTGTTCAGATATAAAAAAAGTCCGCTCTTCTCAGGGTCAGGCACATGGTTGGGGTAGGGGCCCCGTTGGCGTGCGCGGTCTCCCGTTCCTGGCTCCTCGATCTTGATCACTTCTGCTCCCATGTCGGCCATCAGCTTGGCGGCATAGGCAGCGGAAACCAGGTGGCCGCATTCCACGATCCGCGTACCGGCTAAAGCCCCTTCTGGCATGGATGATCCTCCGACTCTCCTCTATTCCCCTCTCCGCGCGGTTGCACTCCACCGGCGAAGTCGATATGGGAAATCGCTCTCGTTGGTCTCTCACTCTAGGGTGTAGAGGCCGCAGGCTCAAGCGGGGGTCAGGAAAGAGGCCGAAGGAGACAGACGAGCCAGGAGCTTATGCGGAACCGGCGAAGGAAAGCGGAGATAGGAGTATTAGCGTGGTGCGGGTTGGCGTTGACGCGTTGGACCGAGCGATGGGTGCCCGACTCCTGGGTGATTGCGGTGATGCTGACGTTGGTGGTGGCATGCCTCGCCGTAGTCGTTGGAGGAGCCTCTGTCAGCGCGGCGCTGGATGCCTGGAGACGAGGTCTGTGGACCCTGCTTGCCCTCACGATGCAGTTTACCCTGATGATGGTGCTCGCATATGCGTGTGCAGTGTCGCCTCCTGTCACACGCCTCTTCGGTTGGTTAGCCTCGCGTCCTGACCCGTTGCGACCCCGTCAAGCTGTTCTGCTCATGGCGGTGGTCTCCACCGTGACGGCGTGGCTGAACTGGGCATTTAGCTTGGTTGTGACCGCTACGTTCCTCCCTTTTGTCGTACGTGCGAACCCACGCGCGGATTTCCGTCTACTGGTTGCGAGTGCCTATCTCGGTCTTGGGACTGTCTGGCACGCTGGACTCTCCGGGTCGGCGCCGCTGATTATCGCAACCCCAGAGAACTTCCTGATCGCCTCGGGCATCCTCAGCGAGCTCATTCCGACCACACGCACGCTCTTCACACCGTTTAACCTCGTGTACGCGTTCAGCGCTGCAGTGATAGGGGTGAGCGTGGTGGTGGCGCTCGTGCCGCCGGCCGACAGGGCGGTGTGCCTCACTGACGAACAGGCCACCCGTCTGATGATCACCAGCTCGACCGCGATGCGGCCTGCGACGATGCTCCCTGCTGACCGGCTGGACTGGTGGCCCGGGTGGTCACTCATTGTCAGCGGGGCGATGTTGCTGTCCTTCTTGGTGCAGGTGCGGCAGGTCGGACTGGGATCGGCGTGGACCATCGACAACTATAATCTGCTGTTCTTTGCCTGCGGCCTCGTGCTCCACTGGTACCCGAAGTCTTTTCTCCAGGCGTGTGCAGACGGGGTTCGGAACACCTGGGGAATCGTCATCCAGTATCCTCTGTACGCGGGTATTTTTGGGCTAATGACGTATACAGATCTGGGGAAAGAGCTCACCGCCCTGTTTGTCAGTGTGAGCACCCCTCGTCTCTTCCCTGTGGTTGTCTATATCTATTCGGCTGGCCTCAACTATTTCATCCCTTCGGGCGGATCGAAGTGGATCGTCGAGGCCTCGTATCTGATTCCTGCTGGCCACGCTCTTGGGGTCTCGGTGCCCACGGTCACCTTGAGCTACGCTTATGGTGATATGACGACAAACCTGCTCCAGCCTTTTTGGGCGATCCCGATCCTGACGGTTGCGGGTCTCCGCTTTGGCGATATCATGGGCTACTGTTTCATCGTCTCTGCCTTTATGTTCGTGTTTACTCTCCTCGCGCTTTGTGTGATTCCTTTGCAGCTCTAGTGGTCAGTGTTGCGCCTGAAGAAACAAAAGTCTCTCAGCAGGCGAGACCGGTCAAGGAACCACCAGGAAACTGTAAGACGGTCTCACTGAGCTGCCTCCCGCTTGCGGTTCCTCATTTCGTGAAGCGACCTCACCCCTGTCAGAGGCCTAGAGTCAGAATTGGGGTGGGTGCTTTACTGCTGCTGGCAGAGCTTCCCCTGCCATCCGCAGCGGCAGCCACACGCGGAAAGTGGAACCTTTGCCGAGTTGGCTTTCGACTGTGATAGTGCCACCGAGGAGGTTCAGCATCCGTCGGACAATATATAACCCTAATCCCACGCCGCCGTGGCGGCGGGTCAGCGCACTCTCGACTTGGCGAAAGGGGTCGAAGATGATCGGTAAGGCTTCAGGGGCAATGCCGATCCCAGTATCGCTGACACAGACTTCGATACCGTTCGCGCTGGGATACGCGTTTACCGATACCGTGCCTTTTTCCGTAAATTTTATCGCGTTGCCTATAAGATTTTTGAGCACTAC
>JANWXO010000339.1 GCA_025057295.1 Candidatus Binatia bacterium
CAGGATCCTTGAGGAGCAACTCGAAGTCCCGGATCGCCCAATCGAACCGCTTCAACTCTTTCTCGCACAGCGCACGGCCGAAGAGGCTCTCGCGCTTGAGCTGCGCACTCTGCTCCCCGACAGCGAATTCCGAGAACCCTTTGGCCGCCTCTTCGAGGAGGCGCTTGCGTTCCTGCTCACCCGACACGAACGAGCCGACATAGCGCAACCAGTTGAGAAAATAGAGCGACTGCGAGGCGATCAGCTGATGGTCCCTCCACTCTTGAGTCTCGTACAAGGCCTCCAGGTCACCGTCTTGATCCATGACGGCTTTGCTCAAACTGTTGAGACGGTTAAAGCTGGCGGTGTAAATCTCCTCCAGAGGAGGGTGCAGCGTGTCGTAGATTTCCCGTACTTGGGCTCGCTGCGTCTTACTGGCCGCGGCGTCGGCGAGATCCGTGGCAGAAAGAAAGCGCAAAGCGACCGGGCCGAGGGTTTGAATGGCCTGTTGCTTCTCGGCAAAGCCCCACCCTTGACTCTTGAGTTCCCGCACCCGTGCCTGTGCTTGGCGCGCCTGTGGAAGAATGTCGGCAATCGTCGCTGCTGCACTTTCCGAGAGGTCCAAGCAACTGCAACACAAGCAGAACAGCCAGAGGGCACGGAGCATCCGTTGCATCCTTACCTACTCCCTCGTCAGTTCCTTACTCCCAACCCGCAAGCCTATAGGGTTGCTTACTCCAAGTCACGCAGGTATTTGGCCATCTCCGTCTGCCAACGGGACCCAAAGGTCAAGACGATGATCTGTCTGGTCAACGCTTTCTCTTCCGTGAGGGGGATGAAGTCGCCCCCTCCTGCCTGTGCGATAGACGCCATGGTGCTGCGGAACTCCTGATAAAAGCCAGGCAAGGGGGAGGGCTTAAACTCGACGTGCATCAAACCGCTGCTCGTGCGGTGCAAGGCACGCTCGAAGTCCTCGTGCATCTTTTCGGCCAGATCGACGACGCTCAGGACTCCACCCTGCGCGTGGAAACTCTGCGCCAAGTGCAGGCAGGTGCTTACCGTCTCCGCATGCGGGGGGGACCCCGGCACCAGGATGACAATGCGCTTGGACTTCTTCCGCCAGCTCAGGTCATTGAGGGCGACCTCGAGCCCATCACACACCGCCTCTGGCCAGTCTCCGCCGCCCTCGGCGCGTAAATTCGCGAGAAAGTCTTGCAGCTTACTGGTGGAGAAGCTCAAATCGACCCAGCGGGTCACGTATTCTTCCCCTTTATCACGGTAGGCCACGATACCGATGCGCGAGGTAGGGACCATCTGGCGCAGTGAGGTGACCAGTTTAATCAGCCGACTCTTCACCGAGTCGATGACGAACTGCATACTGCTGGTGGCATCGATGACCAGCACCACATCCAACCCCACTTTGCGCAGCCCTCCCACATAGTCGCCGAATCCACCGCCGATGCCGCCGATCGCCCCTCCGATAGTCCCAATGGCATTGAACGCATGAACGAATTGCGAGTCGCTATTGGTCCCCACACCGATGGTCATAGGCCCCAGTCCGCTCATCACCGGAGGAGCAGGGAGCGTGGCTGCTCGGACGGCCACAGGAGCTGCCGGGGGCGGCGGACCGGCTGGGGTATGGGCAGAACGGGGGGTCAACTGTTCCATCGTCAGCAGTCCTGGTAAGTCCTGCAAGGAAGGTTCTCCCTCCCAATCTTCTGGCTCTTCGGCGTTCTGGACGCTTTGCTCCAAATTGGGCAGGGGAATGGTCTGCACTTTAATCAACTCCTGCCTGCGCTGTACGATCGTGACCGCCGTGGTGGCAAAGAGAGCAAGGACCACGATGTGGGCCGCTGTAGAGAGGGCAAACCAGCGGGCGTTCTTGCCCCAATACCCCCCCGCGTAGAGCCACATGTCTTCCTGCACCTCGGCTTCCACGGACGGCACGAGAGGCGTCTTCCTGCTATCCTCGGACGTTGGCATACCCTTTTCCTCCGGGACCAGGCAGCGGCGGTCAACTCGACCGCTGCGCCGCAATGGCAATCTGGGTCGCACCGGCTCGCTGGGCAACAGAGAGGATTTTGACCGCCTCGCCCAAAATGACATCCTTATCGCCCTCTAAAATGACCGGGATGTCTTTTTGTGCCTCGACCAGGGGACGGAGCATCGTCTCCAAATCGGCCAGCGTGGTCGGAGTGTTATTGACAAAGATCTCTTGTCTCGGTGTGACCGTGATCACGATCTGGCGGGGCTCGGACTTCGTCTCCTGCACCTGGGGGAGGTTAATCGTCGCGCCCGACTGCACCATGGCAACGCTCGTCACCATAAAAATGATCAACAACACCAGAAAAATGTCGGTGAGCGGCGTAATATTGATCTCCGCCATGATGGCAGACCCGCTCCCCTTTTTCTTCCGTGGACTAGCCATTCCCATGAGCTTTCCTCCCCAGACGGATCGCTTCGAGCACCCGGTCGGAACCGATGGTCATGACCGCCTCGATCCGCTCGAGCTTGGTGTGGAAGTAGTTATAGAAGATCACGGCGACAATGGCGACCGCCAGCCCCAAGGCCGTTGCCACTAACGCTTCGGAAATCCCCGCTGCCACCACGGCGAAACCACCACTACCTTCCACCGCCATATTGTGGAAGGACTTGATGATGCCGATGACCGTTCCCAACAATCCAATAAAGGGAGCGCTGACGCCTATCGTGCCGAGGATCCAGAGGCTGCCTTTCAAGGCCTCGATCTCCTCGAAGCGTCGATCCTCGATGATCTCTGCGAGATATTCGAGCGACTCCCCGTCCTGCTGGGCAATGACATCACGGAAGACCCGGCCGGCTGGAGTGTTGTGCTGCTGTTGCGCCGCTGCCAGCGCTCCCTGAAAGTCTCCTTTCTGCAACTGCCCGACAAGCGACCCAGCGATGCGCAGCGTCCCCGGAATCAGCCCCCGCAACGCCCACAGCCGCTCACCGATGATCGTCAGGGTCATCACCGACATGATGATCAAGGGATAGGTGATGTACCACCCCTGTTGAATCATATCCAATACGCTTAAACCTTCCACCATGTGCCCTCCTCGGGAATGAAATACGTATTAAGAGACGCTGGAACGTGCTGGCCGCTTCACTGGT
>JANWXO010000033.1 GCA_025057295.1 Candidatus Binatia bacterium
GAAGCCACCGCACGGCTCGTACCGCCGCGCGGGTTCCCTGCGTCGCACTGGATTGCGTTGGCCTTGTCCGCAGTCGAGGTCCAGACGAAGCGACGGGCGCTGCTGCAGTACCATACCCAGCTGCTCGTGATGGACCGCTATCTCCTGAGCTTTGCACGTGCAGAGGAGTTGTTTTTCTTGCCGTCTCCCATAGAGGAGAAGATGGCCGCCACGCAGCGGTGTTGCCGCCACCAGCAGTGAAGGGGGATGGTAACCAGGCGGAAGGGCACGCGCCGCCGTTACAGCTTGTATCTCTGCAAGAGGTTGCGTGCGATCACCAACTTTTGGATCTCGCTCGTTCCCTCTCCGATGATCATCAGCGGTGCGTCGCGATAAAACCGCTCGACCGGGAACTCTTGCGTATAGCCATAACCACCGAGAATCCGCATGGCCTCGAGCGCGACCTCTTGGCACGACTCTGAGGCGAAGAGCTTTGCCATGCCGGCTTCGAGATCGCAGCGCTCCCCGCGATCCTTCTTCATCGCCGCCTGATACACCAGGAGGCGCGAGGCCTCGATTTTGGTCGCCATGTCGGCGAGCTTGAGTTGGATCGCCTGGTGTTCACAGATCGGCTTGCCGAAGGTCTCTCGTTGCTGTGCATAGCGGATGGCCTCCTCGAACGCCGCCTGTGCCACTCCCACTGCCCGTGCCGCGACGTTGATGCGGCCGACCTCCAAACCATTCATGACCTGTTTGAACCCTTCGCCCTCTTTCCCACCGATCAGGCTGGAGACCGGAGTGGGAAAGTCTTCAAACGCCAGTTCACACGTATCCAGCCCCTTGTAGCCCAGTTTCTTGATGTCACGGCTGACAGTGAGCCCCGGAGCCCCCTTTTCTGCGGCAAAGAGGCTGATCCCTTTGTAGGGCGGTTCGGTGTTGGGATCGGTCTTGGCCGCAACCGCCAGAATATTCCCGTGGCGGCCGTTGGTGATAAACATTTTCGTGCCGTTGAGGAGGTAGACATCGCCGCGTTTCTTCGCGGTCGTGCGGATCCGTTGTACGTCGCTGCCCGCGTGCGGTTCGGTCAGCGCGAGCCCGCCGCGTTTTTCCCCCCTGGCCATGGCGGGCAGCAGCCGACGTTTTTGCTCCTCCGTGCCGTGTTGCGCAATGATGTGAGCGAAGAGCAGGTGTGAGTTGATGATGCCGCTGAGACTCATCCAGCCACGGCAGAGCTCCTCGATGATCAGCGCGTATGTCGTAAACGACGCTCCCATGCCACCGTACTCGCTGGGGATGATAGCGCCGAAGAGCCCGAGCTCCTTCATGCGTTCCACCAGCGCATGCGGGTATTCGTCGCGGTGTTCCAGCTCACTGGCGACCGGCTTGACTTCCCGCTCGACGAACCGCCGGATGGTGGCGACGATTTGCTGCTGCTCTGCACTCAGCGTGATCATGCGGACCGTCCTTCCTGGGGTGAGCTGGGAACCACTTCACCATCTTTACCGGTCGAGATCAAGGTGTCACCCTGCCTCTGGTCAGGAACGGAGAAAGCAGATAAGTAGAGGGGAACAATGATCCGCACGAGGCGGTCAGGAGAGACGAGGAGTACGGAGCGGAGAGACGAGCGCTGACGTATGGCTTTCACCCCGATCATGGAACAATACCTGGCGACCAAGCGGCAGTATGCCGATGCCGTTGTCTTTTTCCGCCTCGGCGACTTCTACGAGGTCTTTTTCGACGACGCGCGGGAAGTCGCGGCATTGCTCGATCTGACACTCACCGCGCGTGATGGTGGAGAAGGGAAGGTGCCCATGTGCGGTGTCCCCTACCATGCGGCGCATGGGTATATCGCCCGTTTGGTCAGAGCGGGGAAGAAAGTCGCTCTCTGCGAGCAGCTCGAGGACCCGAAAACGGCGAAGGGGTTGGTGCGGCGGGCGGTGACACGGGTGATCACCCCTTCGACTTTCGTGGAGAACGATGCCGACTCCAGTAATCCGACGTTGCTCGCGCTTGCGCGGGCGGGGATGCAGTGGGGGGTGGCGGTGTTGGAACCAAACACGGGGGCGTTTACGTTCTGGGAGGAGACGGATGAAACGCTCAGCGAGATGCTGGAACGTGTTGCCCCCAGCGAGCTGGTGACGACAAAGGGAGTCGCGGCAAATTCTCGCCTGGCTGCCTACTGCACCGTGCATCCGGAGCTCGCGGTCACCCGTCTCGATGACTGGCACGGGGCGCATGACGACTGTGTGGCATATATTAAGACCTTCTTCGGGTTGGACTCGCTGCGTGCGCTGGAACTTGAGGCGGCGACGACCGTCGCAGTCGCTCTCGTGCTGAGGTTTTTACAGAGTCACCTGCAGGCGGCTTTGCCCCATGTCAGGGTGCCGAAGCGGCGACGAGTCGGGGCGACCATGGTACTCGGACCGGTGGTGGAGCGGAGTCTCGAACTCTTTCGTCCTGCCAATCCCGATTCCCGCGGCAAAACCTTGCTGGATGTGCTCGACGCAACCCTCACCCCTATGGGGGGACGGTTGCTGCGCCGTTGGGTGCGTGAACCGCTACTGGCAGTGGCCGAGATCGAGGCGCGGCACGCCGCGGTGGAAGAGTTGGTGAACCACCCGGCGGTCTTGCAGTCCCTGCGCGATACCCTGGCGCCGCTGCGTGACCTCGAGCGGCTGGCCGCGCGCTTCAGTTGTCGCGTCGCCACCCCCAAGGATGCGGCGGCGTTACGGGATTCGCTCGCTCATATTCCTGCCCTGGTAGCGGCACTGAGCACGGTGACCGCCCCGCTGTTGCTGGCCCAACGCGAGCAGTTAGCGGTCGATCTCTCGGTGTTGCGGACAACCCTGTCTCGTGCCCTCGTCGACAGTCCGCCGCTGCACCTGCGCGAGGGCGGAGTGTTTGCGAGCGGATACCACGCCGAGCTCGACCGGCTGCGGTCCCTCGCTGCCGATGCCAAGCAGTGGTTGTCGGCCTTGCAGGCGCGAGAGAGTGCCCGCACCGGCATTCCCTCGCTGAAGGTGGGGTATAACCGTGTATTTGGCTATTATCTCGAAGTCTCCAACGCCCATCGGGCAAAGGTGCCTGCGGATTACACACGCAAGCAGACCCTGGCCAATGCCGAGCGCTTTGTGACCCCCGAACTGAAGGAGTACGAGGAACAAATCCTGCACGCTGAAGAACGGGCGGTAGCGTTAGAACAGGAGCTGTTCGAGCAACTCTGTCTCCTGGTGGTGAGCCAGTTGTCGCTCATTCAAGGGGTTGCCAGTGCGGTGGCCCACGTCGATGTGTTGGCCTGTTTCGCCTGGGTGGCTCTCCGCTATCACTACGTGCGGCCGGAGATTACGGAGGAGCCAATAGTGCACATCAGCGGTGGGCGGCATCCCGTCGTGGAGCTCCTGCTCGGGCGCAACACTTTTGTGGAGAATGACGTCCAGCTCGATCGCCAGGCACGCCAGGTACTGCTGTTGACCGCACCCAACATGAGCGGCAAGTCGGTCTATCTGCGGCAGACGGCGCTCATCGTCCTGCTCGCCCAGATTGGGGCGTTCGTCCCGGCGCGCCAGGCGCGGATTGGCATTGTCGATCGCATCTTCACCCGCATCGGCGCCTCCGATAATCTCGCTTTGGGGGAAAGTACTTTCGCGGTGGAGATGATCGAGACAGCGCAGATCTTGCACTCCGCTACCCCGCGGAGTCTCCTCCTCCTCGATGAGATCGGGCGTGGGACCTCGACGGCGGACGGTCTGTCCATCGCCCGGGCGATCATCGAATTCTTAACCGATCCAGACGGACTGCGGCCGCGCACGTTGTTTGCAACCCATTTTCATGAACTGACCGACCTGCAGCGGCTCCTCCCGGGGATCACCAATCTGACCTTTGCTGTACGCGAGTGGGAGGGAGAGGTGATTTTCCTCTACAAGGTCATTCCTGGAGCGTCCGATCGATCGTACGGCATCCATGTGGCGAAGCGTGCCGGGTTGCCGCCAGCCGTGATCGAGCGCGCGCAGGAGATCTTGCGAGACTTAGAGGAGCGTGGCGGGCATGTGGTCCGCCCGGCTCGGCGAACACGGGCACGCGGGGTGCGTACTCTCTTCTCAGGCAACCGAGCGCAACTCGGGCTCTTTGGCGATGAGCCACACTCCTGAATGTGGAGAGGTCGGAGAAGGTGCTCAGAGGAATCATGTGGTTTCTCCCAGGCGAACCTTCTCTGTTCGACATTCTGCCTGCTTCCTGCGGATAGCGGTATGGGCCGTATTCACCTTCTCGACCCGTTGACGGTCGAACAGATCCGTGCTGGTGAAGTCATCGAGCGACCAGCTTCGGTGGTGAAGGAGCTGGTGGAAAATGCTCTGGACGCCGGGGCACGCACCGTCAGCGTGCGTATTCGGGGTGGCGGCATCGACGAGGTTATGGTGCAGGACGATGGCGAAGGGATGAGCCCGGAGGATGCTGCGCTGGCGGTCCACCGCCATGCGACGAGCAAAATCTCTCACAGTGCGGATCTTTTTTCCCTCTCGACACTCGGGTTTCGCGGCGAGGCGCTGGCTAGCATCGCGGCGGTGACCCACTTCGAGCTGCTGACCCGCGTTCCTACAGCGATAGCGGGCGTGCGGGTGAAGGTGGTGGGTGGGGGACCGGCAGAGGTGGTCCCGGCGGCTGCGCCTCCGGGGACGACCGTTACGGCGCGCCATCTGTTTTTCAACACCCCCCCGCGCCGTGCATTCCTCAAATCTGCGACGGTGGAGGGCAACCACGTCGAGGAGGTGTTGGTCGGTCTGGCCTTGTCACGTCCAGCAGTGCGCTTCCGCTTCACCTGGGATCAGCGAGAGGTGTTCGACGTGCTCCCGCAGGAACGGGTGGCCGAGCGTGTCGAGGCGTTACTCGGTACAGAGTGGGCTCACGGGTTGATCCCTCTGGGAACGGAAGAGGACGATCTGGTCCATGAAGGGATAGGCGTGACCGGCCTGATCGGTCTGCCCCACCGCCATAAAAATACTCGCACGGGCCAATATTTTTTTGTCAACCGGAGGTTCGTGAAGAGTCAGCCGTTGTCCTTCGCTCTGAGCCGGGGGTACGGAGAGCTGTTACCCACCGGTCGCTTCCCGGTCGGAGTTGTGTTTCTGACCGTCCCACCACATACGGTGGATGTCAATGTTCATCCGACCAAACGCGAAGTGAAGTTTCAGGATGAGCGCGCGGTGTTGCAGACCCTGGTGCAGCGGGTCCGTCGCGCCCTCGAGCGGGCAGATCTTTTTAAAACGGTCATACCAACTGGTGTGCCACCAGACCTGCCCGCCTCGCAGCCGGGGACCGTGCCGGTTTCCCCTGCTGCTCCTCTCCGTCTGGTGGTGAAGCCTCCCCCGTTCGCCGTCGCTACGACGACAGTTCCCACCTCTCAGGGAGGAACTGCTCCCCAGCCTGGACTGTGGCAGCGAGGGGAGAAAACGACCTTCCGCGTGATCGGGCAGAGCCATGAGCTGTTCGTTCTGGTAGAAGCGGAGGGAGAACTGTGGCTGATCGATCAGCATGCGGCCCATGAGCGTATCGTCTACGAGCAGGTCCTCACAGCGTTACAGAGTCGCGGGGGCGAGTCACAACCCCTCCTCCTGCCGCTCACGTTTGAGTTGCCGCCTGCAGCACGTGCCGCTGTAGAGGAGATGCAGGAATATTTGACGATCCTCGGGTTCGACCTTCGCCCCTTTGGCGGGAGTACCTACCAGCTCCAAGCGACTCCCCCCTATCTGCACCCGGCCGATACCCCTGCCCTGATTCTCGAGTTGGCCCAGGGATGGGCGGAGGGTCGTCTGGACAGCTCGATCGAGGCCAAACTGCAAGACCTCGCCGCACGTATTGCTTGTAAAGTGAAAGCGATCAAAGCTGGCCAGGCGTTGACGCTAGAGGCGATGCAGGCATTGGTATCGTCCCTCTTGGCTTGTCGGGCGCCGTTTGTCTGCCCGCATGGCCGGCCGACCATGATCCGCTTTGCACTCGGGCAATTGGCGGCACATTTTGATCGACGGTGAACGAAACCAGGGATGGGTATGCGAGCAGACGATATGGCTCCGCGCACGAGTACTGAAGCTGCTGTTCTGGGTGTTCTCGGCCTTCGCCTCGCCGGCTGACCGCTGCGCCGATTTAATCTTTCCAGTGAAATCCCGATCCTTTTCGGACAGATGAGAGACGTGCGGTGTGGAAGGCGGGGGAAGATTTTGCAGTGTGGTAGAATTAATAAGGGACGATAGAGGTACCCGACAGGTACAGTTGATGAGGGGTGCGATGATGTCAACGGCTCATCACGGCAGCGGGGCGTGGTCGGAAGCGGTGCAAAGGAGATGGGAGAGCGCTTTGCTGTCTGTTTTTGACGCGTTGCCGTGCGCGATGATTCTATGGGGGGAATATCCTCCCGCATGTGTATTGAATACGGCCGCACAGCGGCTGACCGGGTTCTCTTTGCACGATGCACCGTACATGCCTACCGTGTGGATGAGCCGCATCCATGCACGGGATCAATCGGTGTTTGCTGCCGCCCGGGAGCGTCTGCAAGCGGGAGAGCGCTACGTGCAGTGTGACTACCGCTTCTCTCCCAAAGGAACCACGCAGGAGATCTGGCTCAGAGAAGTGTCGTGTCCCTTCCTGCTCGGTCCAGAGCAGGGGAGCGGAATTCTCAGTGCCTATATCGATATTTCTGATCTCAAGAAGAAGTCGCGCGGAAAAGGGCAGGACGCCATGCTCCCGGCGACGGGTGGGCGAGAGCTGATCGAGGAGTTCGTGCACGCCGCCCAAAATAGCCTGCAGACTATCAGTATGGGGTTGGACCTGCTGCGTGTCACCTACGGCGATTCTGCGGAGAGCGAGACCATTTTCCGCGGGGTTGAGCGCAGTAGTCGCCTGTTGCGGGAAATTCGTGAGTATTTTTCTCCTCCTGACCTCCGTCTCACGACCGAGGACCCGGCTGCGGTCTTGGCAGAAGTGGCCGAGAGGACGGAAGAGAAATGGGCGCACCAGGGACGCCAGGTGCAGATCAGGTCTGACGCCCCCTTGCCGTTGCTGCGGCTCGACTGGCGCCAATTTCGTCTGACGTGCGAGCGGGTGCTGGACTTCGCTTTTGCTCTCCTGACGGAGGCAGGGACAGTAGAGGTAGAGGTGAGCCTGCCGGAGATCGGCTTTCAGAGGTATTTGCAATTGCAGATCGTTGTTCCGTGCGCCTCGGCAGTCGAAGAGAGCCAGCTGCTGCGCCCGTTTTGGCGCGTCAATGGATACGAAGTCGGGCTGAGTTTGTTGCTCGTCTCCCGCATGCTGCAGCGGAACGAGGGGGAGATGACTTTTCGCCGCGAGGGACGGCGGGGGGTGTTGCTGATCCGGGTGAAAGCCCATTAAGTATGACGATCTGCTTGTCTTGAGAGCGTACGAACGGGGGAAGGGCAATGTCTGTGTCGCCACGGGAGGATGACCGCCTGGTGGGAAGGAAAGCTCGAGCCGAGGCGAAAGTGAAACCTGAGGGGCGGGGCAAGGAGCACCACTCGGTTCCTCCGTTGACGCCGCGTATTTTGGTGGTCGATGACGACCCCGCGATCTGTGAGCAGTTCGCCCGTCTCTATACCCTGAATGGCTACGACGCCACCGTTGCCCTCTCGGGGCAGCAGGCTTTGGAACATCTCGCGGCGGGTGACATCGATCTGTTGGTAACCGATATTCACATGCCCGGTATGAGCGGGGTGGAGCTGACGCAACGGGTGCAACAGCAGTGGCCGGATGTGCCTGTGATCATCATTACTGGTGACACCGAGATTGAGACCGCAGTAGAAGTACTCAAGCGTGGGGCCAGCGATTACATTCTCAAGCCTTCCTCCGGCCCTGCCATCCTGGAGGCCACCCGCGCAGTGCTGGAAAAGGCGCGTGTGTTTACGGAGATCCGACACCTCCGGCGTCTCCTCAAAGACCGCTATGAGTTCGGCGGCATGCTGAGTAAAACCCCGGAGATGCACCGTGTCTTCGAGATCATTCGTATGGTATCGGCGACCGATGTCACGGTGTTGATCGAGGGGGAGACCGGGACGGGCAAAGAGCTTG
Organism: Candidatus Binatia bacterium; assembly: GCA_025057295.1. Taxonomy (GTDB): domain Bacteria; phylum Desulfobacterota; class Binatia; order Bin18; family Bin18; genus JANWXO01. The sequence goes on from JANWXO010000033.1 coordinate 8,053, forward strand.
TTGCCCAGGCGATCCACCATCAAAGCCCCCGGCGTAGTGGCCCCTTCGTTGCGATTAACTGTGCCGGCTTTCCCGAGACCTTGCTGGAAAGCGAGCTCTTCGGCTACGAGCGTGGGGCGTTTACCGGAGCTGATCAGGCTCGGCCTGGCAAGATCGAGCTGGCGCACGGCGGCACCCTCTTCCTGGACGAAATCGAGAGTATGCCGCTGGCGATGCAGGCCAAACTCTTGCTCGTTTTACAGGACCGCAAGGTGCAGCGCTTGGGCAGCACCAGGAAGGTCCACATCGACATGCGCGTCATCTCCGCGTCCAATATCCCGTTGACGGATCTCGTCGCCAAAGGGCAGATGCGCAGCGATTTCTATTATCGCATCAATGTGATTCCGATCCGTTTGCTGCCCTTGCGGCAGCGGCCGGAGGATATCCCGCTGCTCGTGCAAGACTTTCTGCACCACCATCCGGTGGCAGTGCAAAAGGGGATCGACAAGATCTCTGCACGGGCGATGGCCCAACTGATGCAGCACTCCTGGCCGGGCAATGTGCGAGAGCTCCAGAACGTCCTGGAGCGTGCGATCGTGTTGACTCCCGGGCGGACGATAGAGGAGTTCGACCTGCCGCAGGGCTGTGCTCCGGCTTCTGTTCGGGTCGGCCTCCAGAACGGTCCACCGACTCTGCCCTTGCGCGAGTGGCTCGATGAGCAGGAAAAGCTTTACCTCATGCAGCAGCTCGAAGCGTGCGGTGGCAGAATTGGACTGACAGCCAGTCGCAGTGGAGTGGACGTTAAGACGCTCTATCGCAAGATGCGCCAGCACGGTCTCGACAAGAAAACCTTTCAGCAGAAGAAAACCGCTCCTGCCCCCCCTCTGCAGGCAGACAGGATGGTGGGTGAGCCGCCGTCGGAAGAAACGCAAGGCTGAGTGGCGAAGGAAAAGGCGGCGGGATAGAACTGCGTATCACGTGCTTAGGACCAACAAAGCACCTGTGCAACAGGCTAGTCCCGATAGGCCGTGTATTCCCGGCCGTAGACTTCGCGGGCGATAATGCCTTTCATGATCTCGGGGGTGCCGTCACCGATTTCCAGCCCCACGACGTCGCGCCAGCGTTGCTCCAAGGGCGAATCCATATTGTACCCGTAGTGGCCATGCAGAATTATGCAGGCGTGGATCGCCTCGGCGGCGACCTTTGGCCCTAGCCATTTCGCCATCGCGGCTTCCTTGGTGTGCTTCTCTCCGCGGTCTTTCAACCAGAGGCATTTGTAGGAGACGAGGCGGGCGGCTTCTAGGAGCGTGAGGTATTCGGCCACCTGGAACGCTACCCCTTCGAACTTCGCCAGCGGTTTGCCGAACACCTGCCGGCCTTTGGTGTATTCAATCGTTTCTTCCAGAGATTGTTGCGCCGCACCGATACAGGCGAGCGCAATAATTGCGCGGTTAAAGTCGAACGCGACCATCGCCTGATAAAACCCGCCGCTTTCGTCCCCCAAACGGTTGCGGGCAGGAATACGAACACCGTCGAAAAACAGCGAGCCACGCTGGGTGAGACGTTCTCCGGGAGTTTTGTACACCTGGCGGGTCACTCCCGGTGCGTCGAGGGGCACCAGGAAGGCCGAGATGCCACGTGCCCCCTGGCCGCCAGTGCGCGCAAACACAATACACGCGTCGGCGTAACCGGCGAACGTGATCGAAGCCTTTTCGCCCGTGATGATGTAGTCATCGCCCATTTTGCTGGCTCGCGTGGTGATGTTGGCAGCGTCCGAGCCTGCTCCGGGCTCGGTCAGTCCGAAGGCGATAATCGCGTCCCCACGGGCATGGCGGGGTAACCACTCGGCTTGCACTTCGGGGTGGGCATAGCCGGCCAAGAGCTCGGAAGCGATCAGACCCAGCTGGATGTACAGGCTGTAGTTGAAATCGCCGCGCGACAGTTCCTCGGTCATCACCCCGCACGTCACATAATCGGCCTCCTGCCCGCCAAATTTTTCCGGCACTCGCAGAGCAAAAATGCCGAGCGCTGCGGCTTCCTTGATCGCTGCGCGGCTGATAGGCTCACCACGATCCCAACGGGCGTAGTTGGGGAGGAGTTTGTCCTTGGCGAACTGACGGAGCGTCTGTCGCAGCAGCTGTTGCTCTGCAGTGAAGGCGAAGTCCATACAGCAACCTTTCTGCTAGAACGAAGCTTGGGCGCATCGTAACCACCGTCGGGCACGGGCGCAAGGTGCAGAGGCGGGAGGGGTCTGAACACGGGCCGAACGGGCAGGCTGCCCTTGTCGCTCGGAAGCAGTTTGGTGTAATACCTTGCGAGAAATATTGTTGTCAGGGGCTTCACCCACGGCCAGCGTGCAGGAGGGGGCATGGATTTCCGTTATTCGCCCGAGGAAGAACGCTTTCGCCAAGAAGTGCGAGCGTGGCTTGCCGCCAATCTCCCCGCTGATCTGCGCGAGGGGCGCGACGAAGACCTGTCGCCGGACGAGCGCTGGGAACGGCATAAAGCCTGGCACAAAAAGCTCTACGAAGGTGGGTGGGTGGGTATCTGGTGGCCGAAGGAATACGGCGGCCGCGGCGCGTCCTTGATCGAACAGGCGATCTTCAACGAAGAACTCGGCCGTGCCGGCGCACCTCCTGGTGTCAATCTGAATGGCATTACCTTGCTCGGCCCGACACTGATGCACTGGGGCACCGAGGAGCAGAAAAAACGCTTCCTGCCGAAGATCCTCTCCGCCGAAGAGATCTGGTGTCAGGGATACTCTGAGCCGGGTGCGGGGTCCGATCTGGCGTCCCTGCAGACGCGGGCGATCGAGGATGGCGATTCCTTTATTGTCAACGGCCAAAAGGTGTGGACCAGCCAGGCGCAGTATGCGGATTGGTGTTTTCTGCTCGTGCGGACCGATCCAGACGCACCCAAGCACCGCGGTATCAGCTACCTGCTGGTTGATATGCACAGCCCCGGCATTACCGTCCGTCCGCTGGTGCAGATCACTGGCGATGCCGAGTTCAACGAGGTGTTTTTCGAGGAGGTGCGCGTTCCGAAAAAGAACCTGGTCGGAGAGAAGAACCAGGGCTGGATGGTGGCGCTGACCACCCTGATGTACGAACGGGTGGCGACAAGTACCTATTTTCGCTTCGAGAAGATTTTACCGCAGCTCTTCGACCTTGCCCGGCGGGTCGAGAGAAACGGCAGACCGGCCATCGAAGACACGGCCGTGCGGCAGCAACTGGCACAGTTCGCCATCGAAGCCGAGGCGATTAAGTACAACGACCTGCGGCGCTTGACCCGTCAGCTCAAAGGACAACCACCAGGCCCAGAGGGCTCGTTTTCCAAGATCACCACGACCGAGCTCAATCTGCGCATTGCTGCCTTCGCCATGGAGCTGCTCGGACCGTATGCGGTGCTCGAAAAAGGCTCTCCCTTTGCCATCGACCATGCCCGCTGGTCACGCCGTATGCTCGGTGCACGCGCCGGCACGATCGCTGCCGGGACCAACGAGATCCAGCGGAGCATTATCGGCGAGCGTGTCCTCGGGCTCCCGAAAGGCCGGTGAATGAGCAAGAACGGCTCGGCAGCGACGACGACGGTTCTGTTTGACGCTGGCGGCACCCTGGTCCACGTGGACTACTTTTTTCTCCAACACGAATTACGCCGATTGGGAATCCGGGTGACGAGACGAGCGCTGCGCCGCGCGGAGTATTCTGCCAGGGCCGAGATCGATCGTTTTGTCCTGGCTGCTCCCCAGAGTTCGGATGAAACGCGACGACGTCCCTATTTTGCCGCCATGCTGGAGCAGTTCGTTCCAGACGAGCAGGTGTTGGCCTGCCTCCTGGAGCGGCTCGAGGCCGCCCATCGACAGAGTAACCTCTGGCGCTTGATGCTTCCGTCGACCCGGCAGGTGCTCGGGGAGCTTCGCCGTCGTGGCCTCACGTTAGGGGTCGTGTCCAATGCTGACGGACGGATTGCCACCATTCTGCAGCAGTGTGGTGCGGGCGGATTTTTTGACGTCGTCATCGATTCGCACCTGGTAGGCGTGGAAAAGCCGGACCCACGCATCTTTCAGCTCGCGCTCATGCAGGTGGGTGTGCCCCCCCAGCAGGCGGTGTATGTCGGTGACATCTATGGAATCGATGTGGTCGGGGCGGAGCGAGCTGGGCTGCGACCACTGCTGCTCGATGCGCTCGGGTGTTATGAGGGCGTGCGATGTGACAAAATTCGACACCTGCGCGAGCTACTCACTCGGGTGTCACAGGAGGGAGCATGGCAGACAGACTGAGAGGAAAGGTCGCTTTGATCTCTGGTGGTGCACGTGGGCAGGGAGCGGTGGAGGGGAAACTGTTCGCCCGCGAAGGGGCCAAAGTCGTGCTGGGTGATGTACTGGAGGAGGAAGGGCGGCGCACCGTGGAAGAGATCCGCGCCGCTGGCGGGGATGCGGTCTTCGTCACACTGGACGTCACGAAGGCGGACGATTGGCAGCGGGCAGTTGACACTGCCGTCGGGACCTACGGCAAGCTCGACATTCTGGTGAACAACGCAGGGATCCTGCAAATGGAAGGGCTAGAGGAGATCACGCCTGAGACCTGGGAACGGGTGATGGCCGTCAATACGACCGGGGTCTGGCTTGGCATGAAGGCAGCAGTGCCGGCGCTGCGTCGTGCTGGTGGTGGCTCGATTATTAATATTTCGTCTATCTCCGGGTTGATCGGGACCGGGATGCAAACCGCGTATCAGGCGAGCAAGGGTGCGGTGCGCATCATGACCAAGACGGCAGCCATGCAGTACGCCAAAGAGGGGATTCGTGTCAATTCCGTTCACCCGGGACCGATTGACACCCCCATGACCGCTGGACTCGATCGGGAGCTGTGGCAGATGTTTGTCAACAGTGTTCCCCTCAAACGAGCGGGAACCTCGGAAGATATTGCTTATGGGGTCCTGTACCTGGCCTCGGATGAGTCATCGTTTGTGACCGGGGCAGAGTTGATCATCGATGGGGGCTACACAGCGCAGTGACGGAAAAGGCACTGGGTGGAGTCATCAGGTATTGGCTTCGGGTGAGAGAGACAGGAGGGAACAGTCATGGCAGGGCGGTTGGCAGGAAAAGTCGCACTGATTACCGGGGGAGCGTCGGGGATCGGCGAAGCAACGGCGAAGCTCTTTGCGCAAGAAGGCGCGAAGGTGGTGATCGCTGACGTACAGACGGCCAAGGGCAAGGCGGTCGTGACAGCGATCAAAGCGGCGGGGGGGGAGGCGGCGTTCATCCGCGCCAATGTGGCGCGTGAAGGGGATGCGAAACGCATGGTTGCCTTCACTGTCAAGCGGTACGGGCGCCTCGACATCTTGTTTAACAACGCTGGGGTTGAGAACCCCAAACCAGAAGTCGAGACCAGTGTGGCGGAGTGGGACAGGATCATGGACGTGAACGTCAAAGGCGTCTTCTTGGGGACGAAGTACGCGATCCCAGAGATGAAAAAAAATGGCGGCGGCTCGATTATCAACACCTCGTCCATTTTCGGCCTAGTGGGCTCGCCAGGGTTCGCTGCCTATCATGCTTCCAAGGGAGCGGTCCGTTTGCTGACCAAATCGACGGCGTTGGCGCATGCGGCGGAGAACATCCGTTGCAACGCGATCTGTCCAGGGGTGATCGAGACGCCGATGTTCGCAGAGGTGCTCAGTGCAGCGCCTGATCCCGATCGGGCGCGGGCGGAGTGGCTGGCAACGGAACCGATCGGTCGCTTTGGTCGGCCGGACGACATTGCCTATGGGGCGCTGTACCTGGCGTCTGATGAGTCTTCTTATGTGACCGGTACCGAATTGGTGATCGACGGCGGGTATACCGCGCGGTAAGCCCCCGGGTGAGGGCATCGGGGCGCGAGCTGTTTCTCGAACCGTCAACCGTTGACACTGCCCGGTGCCTCGACTAGCATCCGGAAACGCGAGACAGTGACTCTTGCTCAGGAGGGACAAATATGGCCGAAGGGAAAGCCAAACGCCTGTGGGCGTTGCCCAATGCCGAGCTGACGGTACCGCGAAGCCTGTTGATGCATGGAGCCCCCAACGAGCCCGTCACCGTGCCCAGTCCGGCGTATCTGATCGAGCATGCAAAGGGCTTGGTGTTGTTCGATACTGGCTGCCATCCCAAAGTTGCAGACGATCCAGTGGGATATTGGGGTCCGATCGCGCAAGCGATTCAAGTCAACTACCCGAAGGAAATGCTGCTCGACCGGCAAATCCAGGGACTCGGCTACAAGATGGACGACATTAAGTATGTCGTCATCTCTCACCTGCACCTCGACCACACCGGCTATATGCACGCTTTTCCCAAAGCGAAATTCCTCATCATGGCCAACGAGCTGCGCTATGCCTACTGGCCCGACCCTGACCGGCGGGCGGTCTTCATCCTCGACGATATCCTGCCTACGCGCAATTTTGATTGGCTGGAGCTTGACAGCGACTTTGACCTGTTCGACGACGGCAGTTTGGTGATGCTGAAAACGCCTGGGCATACACCTGGCGAGTGTTCGTTGTATGTCCGTCTGCCGAACCGCAAGATTCTTCTGGTTGGGGATACGGTTCACTTGCGTGCCCAGCTCGACACCGGTGCGACCATGCCACTGGATACTGACCCGATTCAGGCAGCGTTGTCGATCCAGCGCGTCAAAGCGATTCGTGACCTGCATGAAGCCACGATGTGGATCACCCACGATCCGGAAGACTGGGCTGAATTGCCCCATGCCCCAACGGCAATCGAATAGGGAAGCGGGGTGTATGCCACTCTACGAATATCACTGTCTTTCCTGTGACGTCACGTTCGAGCTCCTCGCCCCCTTGAGCGAGGCCGCGGAAAAAAAGCCATGTCCGCACTGTGGGCGGCGGGCGCCACGCGTCGTGTCGGCGTTTGCGATCGCCTCCGGTGGCAGGAGTCGTCAAGAAGCAGAACGAACAACGGCTGCACGGCAGCCGCGCGACCCTCGGCCGCTGTGCATGCGGTATCCGCAGGTGCCCTTGTCGTGCCATATGGACGAGCCGTCGCTGCGCCGCTTCGTCGCCCATGCGCAGGGGCGAGGGAACGAATACGATGACAAGATGGCAAAAGCGGCGGAGATACGGAAACAGCGCGGGATTCCCGACCCGGTCTATGCGCCCCCTGCCCACGGGCATGACCATAGCCATGACCGCAACCCGCGCCGTCATGCCGTGACACAGAGCCCCGGCCATGCGCACGGGACTGGACAGGATCATGGCTGTGCGCACGGCCACAGCCATGCCAAGGGAGAGACTCATACCCACTCTCACGGCACGCACTAGGACGTCCCTCTTGGTCCTTGGGTTCCCTTTCTGCGCCTGAGCTCATCATGAGCGGCGGTCGTTCTTTCACGTCTGTCGTAGCTATGGTCTGTGTGCTCGTCCAGCCGGGCTGTTTTTTCTCCGGCGGCGTCTCCACTTTTCGAAAGGCAACCGCGGCGAGCGGAAGCGGTTTCATCCGCGCGACCGAGCGGAATGGACAGTGGGATCACCACGGTCCACCCCCGCGCGTCGGCGAGATCACCGAACGTCCCATCTACCGCGAGGTGGAACGGGCAAGGGTGGTCTCGTTTGCCTATGCTGGCGACACCTACCACTTAACCAATCCGTATCCTTCAGGGCGTTATCGCATCACGGCTATTCGCGAGCTCGGTGCGGTAGTGGAGAATGGCGCGACCGTCCATTATTACGCGGTCGAATTTGACCCAGCGCACGGGGGGTGAGGCTGCCTCTTGCGTGTCTGCACTGGGAGTCTGAGCTCAGTGTTGGGGCAGACTTCTCTGCAGGTGTTTGTCTCCCCTTTGTGCCTCTTGTGGGCGCCCTGGCATACTCCGTATGATGGCTGCATTCCAGGAAGGAGGAAGAGTGTATGGCTGAGGTGCTGAACTTTCCCCGTCCTATCCCCGATTTCGATGCCCAGGAATTCTGGGACGGGTGTAATCGCAACGAATTGCTGATGCAGCGATGCAAACAGTGCAAGAAGTTTCGCTGGCTGCCACGGCCAATGTGTCCACAGTGCAACTCCCTCGAGCGGGAGTGGGTCAAGGTCAGTGGCCGCGGGAAGGTCTACTCCTGGACCATCGTGACACACCCAGTGCATCCGGCGGCGGTCGGCCGCGTGCCGTACAACGTGGCGCAGGTGCAACTGGACGAAGATCCTGAGCTCATTTTGGTCACGAACTTGGTCGGGATTGCCAATGAAGAGATCCGTATGGGTATGCCGGTCGAGGTGGTGTTCGAAGAGCACGAGCCAGGGGTGAAGCTGCCAAAATTTCGTCCAGTGAAAGAGAGTGGGACTGCCTCAGGGTGAAGGGCGACACAACGGATACAGGAGGGACTATGCAACTGGGGTTGCAAGGCAAGGTGGCCATTGTCACGGGCGGCAGCAAGGGCATCGGGCGTGCGACGGCACTAGGCTTCCTCGGCGAAGGAGCGGCGGTGCTGATCTGTGCGCGCGGGAAGGAGGCGCTGGAAGAAACTGTCCGCTTGGCAGGGGAGCAGAACGCAGGACGGATCGCCGGGATGCAGGCCGATCTGACCAAAGGGGAGGACATTCAGGCTGTCGTGACCCGCTGTCTGGAGACCTTCGGGCGTGTAGACATCCTGGTGAATAATGCGGGGAGTGCGCGGCCTGGGGATTTTCTCACGCTGCCGGATGAAGCCTGGGTGGACGATTGGACTCTGAAATTTTTCGGGTATGTGCGCATGGCACGAGCAGTGCTGCCACACATGCAACGGCAGCGCAGCGGAGTCATCATCAATATTATCGGCACCGGCGCGCTCAGGCCGATGGGGAGCTATATGATCGGCGGGGCCGCCAACGCAGCGTTGAACCATTTTACCAAGGCGCTGGCTGATGAGGGAGCCAAACATGGGGTGCGCGTTGTCGGCATCAATCCTGGACCAATCTTGACCGAACGCCTGCAGCGCTTTCTCTCGACCTTTAGTCCTGGCAGCAGCAGTCCCGAGGAAGCCCTCGCGCGTATGACCCCGCTCGGGCGGGTCGGCAAACCCGAGGAAGTCGCCGACCTCGTCCTCTTCCTGGCGTCCGAGCGTGCGGCGTTTATCCACGGAGCGAACATTACCATCGATGGCGGTGCGAATCCGGGATTGATGGGGTAGTCTCCAGAGCAGAACGATGGGTCGTATTCCTACCAATCCACCACTCTTGAAGCAAATCCTGACCGCCTTTATCGCCAATGAAGTGCGCAAGGTAGGACTGGAGCGGGTCGTCGTCGGTCTCTCCGGCGGGGTGGACTCTGCGCTCAGCGCCTTCTTGGCGGTAGCGGCGTTGGGGCCCGAGAACGTGCTCGCCCTAAAAATGCCTTACAAAACCTCCAGTCCGGAGAGTCTCGCGCATGCCGACCTGGTGATTGCGGCAACCGGAATGCCCTCTCTCACCGTGGACATCACGCCCCAAATCGATGCCTACTTCGCCCGCTTCCCCGATGCCGACCATCTGCGTCGCGGCAATAAGATGGCGCGCGAGCGTATGACCATCCTGTACGACCATTCCGCCCGCTGGCAGGCCCTGGTTCTGGGGACCAGTAACAAGACAGAATTGCTGCTCGGCTATGGCACCTTGTATGGCGATATGGCGTCTGCCATTAATCCCATCGGCGATCTGTACAAGACGCAGGTGTGGGCCCTGGCAGAATTCGTCGGGGTGCCGCGGCCGATTGTGGAGAAACAGCCTTCGGCCGACCTCTGGGCGGGGCAGACGGACGAGGCGGAGTTGGGTTTTTCGTACCGTCAAGTCGACGAACTGCTCTATCTGATGGTCGACCAGCGCTGTTCGCGTGAAGAGTTGCGCGCCGCAGGATTTGGCGATGCCTTCATCGATCAAGTCTACCGCCGTATCATGAATTCGCAGTACAAACGCCGCCTGCCGGTGATTGCCAAGGTCTCGCACCGGACTATCGATCGCGACTTCCGCTATGCCCGCGATTGGGGTCGCTGATATGTCCGGCCTCCTCTATGTGGTAGCGACGCCGATCGGGAATCTGGAAGATATCACCTTGCGTGCGCTGCGCGTGCTAAAGGAAGTTGATCTGATTGCCGCCGAAGATACGCGCCGGACCAAGAAGCTGCTTGCGCATTACGGCATCACGACCCGGCTGACCAGTTACTACGATCAGATCGAGGCGCGCAAGGCACCGACCCTGATTGCTGCGTTGCAGGCCGGGCAGAGCATCGCCTTGGTGAGTGACGCGGGCACCCCGGGTGTGGCTGATCCTGGCTATCGGTTGGTAAAGGGTGCCATCGCGGCCGGGATCCCGGTGGTGCCGGTTCCTGGGCCGTCTGCCCTGGTTGCCTTGTTGAGTATTGGTGGCCTGCCCACGGACCGGTTTGTTTTCGAAGGGTTTCTCCCGGCGAAAAAGAGCCAGCGAGAAAAAGCGCTGCAGCGCCTGCGGGAGGAAGAGCGTACGCTCGTCTTCTTTGAAGCTCCTCACCGGTTGATGGCAATGCTGAGCGACCTCGAGCGCATTTGCGGCGACCGCCAGGTCGTCGTCGGGCGGGAGTTGACCAAAATGTTCGAAGAGGTGGTACGGGGTAGGGTCAGCGAAGTCCGCGCGCGGTTGCGCGGACGCCCCATCAAGGGGGAAGTTGCACTGCTAGTCGCAGGGCAGGAGACTGCGGCCGGAGCAGAGGAAGAAGGGCCGCTGGCAGAGGAAATTCGCCGACTCAGCGCGGAGGGGT
>JANWXO010000340.1 GCA_025057295.1 Candidatus Binatia bacterium
CACCGGAGTGCTGCCAGACGAACGTTTAGCGGCGCTGATCCGCGAGCACTTCGACCTGCGCCCAGCCGAGATCATCAAAACCCTCGGACTCAAACGGCCGATCTACCAACCAACCGCTGCATACGGGCACTTCGGCCGACCCCCTCAAGGAGAATTTTTCACTTGGGAACGGACCGATCGTGCCGACGCGCTCAGGCGAGCCGCCCAACTGATATAAGGAACGAGGAACACTGCACCATGCACTCGAGTCCACGAGGAGACGTAAAGGACATACGCCTTGCCGCCGACGGACGGAAGCGGATCGATTGGGCTGACCAACACATGCCGGTGTTACGGCGCGTGCGCGAGCTGTTTGCCCGGACCAAACCGCTCAAGGGCATCCGCCTATCCGCCTGTCTCCACGTCACCGCTGAGACCGCAAACCTCATGCGCACCCTGAAAGCTGGCGGTGCTCAGGTCATGCTCTGCGCCTCCAATCCCCTCTCTACGCAAGACGATACCGCGGCTGCGCTCGTCAAGTACGACGGGATTCCAACCTTCGCCATCCGCGGAGAAGATACCAAAACCTACTACCGCCACCTGCATCAAGTGCTGGCGCAACAACCGACCGTCACGCTCGACGACGGTGCAGATCTCGTCTCTCTGCTCCACAGCGACCGCACATACGCCGAGCACATCCCGCACATGCGCGCCAGCCTGGAAGAGACCACCACCGGGGTCATCCGGCTGCGCGCGATGGAAAAAAAGGGGGTGCTCAAACTGCCAGTGGTTGCCGTCAATGACGCCGATACCAAATATCTCTTCGACAACCGTTACGGCACCGGACAATCGACCATCGATGGCATCCTCCGCGCCACCGGCATTCTCTTCGCCGGCAAAACCGTCGTTGTCGCCGGGTATGGCTGGTGTGGCAAAGGAGTGGCGATGCGGGCACGCGGCATGGGTGCACAGGTCATCGTCACCGAAGTCAACCCGATCCGCGCCCTTGAAGCAGCCATGGATGGGTTTCGCGTGATGCCCATGCGCGAGGCGGCCCATGAGGGGGAAGTGTTCATTACGCTGACAGGGGACACAGGAGTTCTACGCAAAGAACACTTTCTGCGGATGAAGGACGGAGCCATTCTGTGCAACTCCGGCCACTTCGATGTCGAGATCGATGTCAAAGCTTTGACAGCACTGGCAAAGAAAATCGAGCGCAACGTCCGGCCACATGTCGACGGCTATTGTCTGCCCAATGGGCGCTGGCTGTACCTGATCGGGGCGGGCCGTCTCGTCAACTTAGCCGCAGCCGAAGGCCATCCGGCTGCAGTGATGGATATGAGTTTCGCTACCCAAGCTCTGAGCGTGCAGTGGGCGGTCAGCAATGGGCAGCAACTGCCTCCCCAGGTACATGCAGTCCCCAAAGAAGTTGAAGAGCAAGTCGCAACCTTGAAACTCGCCAGCATGGGGATCCAATGCGATCGCCTGACCGCGGAACAGAAACGGTATCTTGCCTCGTGGGAATTTGGCACGTAAGCTCTACCCATGCGCGGGAGGAGGCAGCTCCTCACGGTGGTGGGGATTTGGGGGGTTGTGGTACTGAGCGGCATCGCACACGCCGCATCCGACTATCCGCGCGTCGAACGTATTTTTCATACCTCCACGGCAGACTACGCCCGCGTTGTCATCGCCCTCTCACGCACGACGCCGCACCAGCTCGTCGCCATCCCGGCTGACCCCCGCCAGCATCGGCCTGCCCGCATCGTTATCGATTTCTCGCCAGCCCGGCAAGGAGCACAGCCCCCTGTGGCACGACCGGTGGGGAATGGACTCCTGACGCAGATTCGTGTCAGTCAATTCTCCCCTACCACCGTGCGGGTCGCGCTCGACATCGAACGGCTCGACGACTACCATACTTTCTCCCTCTCCTCTCCACCCCGGCTCATCCTCGACGTGAGGGGGCAAGAGCGCCGGGAGGGACCCCAGCCTTCCCTTTCTGCCCCCGCTCAACGCTATCGCATTATGCTCGATCCTGGTCACGGAGGGCATGATCCCGGCGCCCGTGGGCCCAACGGTACGTATGAGAAGGATATCGTCCTCGCTCTCAGTCGCCGTCTGGGCCGCAAACTCGCCAGTCGTCTGCCCGTCGAAGTGCTGTTTACACGGACAGCCGATGTCTTTGTCCCATTGGAAGAGCGGACTGCGCGCGCCAATGCTGCCAAAGCCGATCTCTTTCTGTCCATTCATGCCAACGCGAGTCCCAACCCTGCCATGCAAGGCATCGAAACGTACTACTTGAACAATACCAACGACCGAGCCACCATCCGCCTCGCCGCCATGGAAAACGGCCTGTTACAGCGGCCCGATCGCAGAGAGCCCGGACTCTCCTATATCCTGAGCGATTTAATTCAGAAAGGAAAAGAAGAAGAATCGATCGCGCTCGCACACCATTTACAGGAAGCGATGGTTTTACGCGCGAAAGGACACTACCCTGCGGTACGCAATCTGGGGGTCAAGAAAGGCCCTTTCTACGTGTTGGTTGGCGCTCATATGCCGTGCGTTCTGGTAGAAGTTGCTTTTCTCTCCCATAGAGTAGAAGGACAACATCTGCTATCACCAGAATATCAAGAAGCTTTGGCGGAGGGATTGTTCCTCGGCATCGCCCGATTCTTACGCACGGGACCGATGGCAAAAAGTTTATGAACGACACGAGTGCTCCCGCTCCCACACCAGTGCAGCCCCTCCTTCACGTCGCCCTTCCCCCTCTTCCACCCGCAGACTTAGATGTCGCTCCCGACCCCCGTTTTGATCTCAAGGAGGTATGTAAAACCTTCCGCACGCACGTGCATGGGGAACTCCTGCAGCTCTTTACAGCCGGCACCGACGGTCGCACCCTTGTCGAGCTGTACACCGACCAAATCGACCGCCTGATCGGTTACCTCTTCGCTGCCGCCACCCAGCTCTACGCTCGCCGTCATCCCCAACTGCACCAACGGTGTGCCATCTTTGCCGTCGGCGGGTACGGACGGAGGGAACTCAATCCCTACTCCGACATCGATCTCTTGTTTCTCTACAACTGGAAAATCTCGCCGTACGTCGAGACGGTGTGTGAGACGATTCTCCTCA
>JANWXO010000341.1 GCA_025057295.1 Candidatus Binatia bacterium
CTCACCGAAATGCCCAAACTGACAGTGCCATCGGGTTGCGGCGGGGAGACTTGCGTGACCACCACATCGGGCTTGATCGGTCCGTCTCGTTTCACCAGGGAGACGATTTCACTGAAGCGGATGGGGACGAACCCCACCTTTTTCTCCTTGAAGAGATGGCGGATCTGCGGCGCTGCCTGCCACGTGAGGTAGCGAAAGTGTGTTCCTAAGCCTTTGCGCAGAAAAGGGTAGGAGCCAAAGGCGAGGCCCGAGTAGACAGTCAGGTGGTGGAACCGCTCGACCTCCTCTTGAAAAGCGGTGTACACAGCCGTGGGTTCGACACAGCCATGGGGAAAAATGACGGTGCTGCCGTCTGGAATCGCGCGGATCGCTTCGGTGGCGGTGACGATTTTCATAGAGTCTCTCTCGGCGTCGGTTTCACGGGATCATGACATATTTTATCCCCTCCCCGCGTTGCAGTCGCTGCAGCACCTCGGGCAACCGCACCAGCGGGTAGGTCCCGCTCAGCAACTGAGCGGTAGGGAGAGTGTCTGCACACAGCAACTCGTAGGCTTGCCGCACGGCGGGCGGGGTGAAGTGGAAGGGACTGACAATGCGCACCTGCTCGTAGTGCAGGCGGGCGGTCGGGAACGCAGCGAGGGTTCCCGGCGGGCATCCACCGAATAAGATCACTTGGCCACCAGGCCGTGCCAGCAGCACTGCCTGTTCCCACACCCGCACCTGGGCCGTACATTCGACGACGAGATCGGCTCCCCGCCCGGCAGTGACCTGCAGCACCGCTTCCTGCGCCTCTTCGGCCGCAGAGGGAATAATGCCGAACGCCCCGACCTGTCGGGCAGTGCCGGCCCGTTGCGAGTTCCGTGCGATCACATAGACACGCTCGACCCCGAGGGCGCGCAGCACCATCACGTGCAGGAGCCCGATCGCGCCGGCTCCGATGACGACAGCGATATCATCGGGGCGCACGGTCACCTGCCTCAGCCCGAACACCACGCACGACAGGGGCTCCAGTAAGGCAGCAACAGCAAAAGACAGATGGCGCGGTTTGGCAAAGAGGTTGGTACGGAGCACGCGGGCCGGGATGGTCAGGTATTCCGCATACCCCCCCAAAGCGTACGTGTCCATCAGCGAGGTGCACAGGTTCTCCTGGTGCCGCTGGCAGTAAAAACAAGAGCCGCACGGAGCCGTCGGGACGAGCATCACCTCGTCGCCTTCGCGCAGGCCGGTGACTGTCGCGCCCACAGCCGCGACCGTGCCGGCATATTCGTGCCCGAAGCGGGTCGGCGGCGGCCATTTGGGGTGGCCCCGCAAGAAGGCTTTCAGATCGGTCCCACAGGTCAAAGCCGCCCCGACCTTGAGGACAATCTCCTCGTCCCGGGGGTCAGGACGCGGCAGCTCCTGACAGACGAGCTGCCCTGGGCCGAGCAAGACCATCGCGCGCATTCTATTCGTCCTCACTCGCGGGCCTTACCACAACAGGGGCCGTACGTGGAAATGGTAGTGGTCAGGAATCTGGCGCATCTTGTGGTCGAAGATCCATTTGGCAAACTTGCCGCGGAACTTTTGTTCGGCCACGAGGTCGAGCGCTTTTTCCATATAGGCAACTTCTTCTGGCGTGACCTCGACCCGGTGCTCACCCAGGACAGCCATGGGGACATCGCATGCGTCACAGTCGAGGATGGTGAAGCGGAACGGATAGTGGAATTCCGCGTACCACTGGGTATAGCGGGCGAGCTGACACAGGTCACACAGTCGGACGGCCACAGCGCTTCCTCCTCTGGCCCTTGTTGCGCTTGGGCGCGCGGCGCAGCATAATTTGCACCGTCATCTTACGGAGGAGGACGACCGGTGGCAAGGCGTGGCGGGTGTGTGGCAACCCGGAGATGGTGCAGCGGCGATGCGTAAACCCCTCCTTTCCGCTGCGGCTGCGGTTGCAGATATCCCGGATGGGGCGAAGATACTCGTCGGTGGCTTTGGCGTCCTGCAAGGCTGGCCGCACGAGTTGCTGGTCGCGGTACGCGACCGTGGGGTGAAAGATCTCACCCTGATCTGTAACTCCCCCGGGTTTGGTCCCTTCTCCCCGCAGATCTTGGCCGAGAATCGTCAGATCAAGAAACTGATCGCTTCCTTCGGCGGGTATGCGTATCGTGTCACCCCGTTGTCCGCGCAAATCGCGCGCGGTGAGGTCGAGTTCGAGATGGTGCCGCAAGGCACCCTGGTCGAGCGCGTGCGCGCCGCCGGTGCCGGCATTCCCGCTTTTTTCACCTCCACAGGGGTAGGGACCGTCGTCGCGGAAGGGAAAGAAACACGGGTCTTCGACGGCCGCGAGTACCTGCTCGAGACAGCGCTGCGCGCGGATTTTGCTTTTATCCGCGCCCACCGCGCCGATGCCTACGGCAACCTCGTCTACCGCCGCACGGCCCGCAACTTCAATCCTGTCTTTGCCACGGCGGCACGGGTAACGATTGCAGAGGTAGATGAAGTCGTCGAGCCCGGGGAGTTGGATCCAGAAACGGTCGTGACCCCTGGCATTTTTGTCCACCGCCTCGTCCGTCGCCAGACGCCCGTGCCACGCGAGACGTTCCTGGAGCTGATGCGCCGTCTGGGCCGCAATGTGAAGATAACCGAACAGCGGGCTGGCAACGGGCGGGGACTGTCACCCGAACTGATGGCACTGCGGGCCGCCCGCTTGTTGTCGGCGGGGCAGTACGTGAATCTCGGGATTGGTCTGCCCACGCTCGTGTCCGATTTTATCACCGCTCCGGTAATGCTTCACGCCGAAAACGGAGTGCTCGGCTACGGTCCGCTCGCTTCAGCCGGGGAGGAAGATCTTGACCTCTACAATGCCAGCTCCCAGCTGGTTACCCTCCTGCCCGGGGCCAGCTTTTTCCACAGCGCCGACGCCTTCACAATGGCCAGAGGGGGGCATATCGATACCGTCATCCTCGGAGGCTTCCAGGTGGCGGAAAACGGAGATCTAGCGAACTGGAAGACACCGAGCATGGGAGCCGGCGCGGTCGGCGGAGCAATGGATCTGGCGGTCGGCGCCCGCACCGTGATCGTGGTGATGTTCCATACCACCAAGGATGGTGAGCCGAAACTG
>JANWXO010000342.1 GCA_025057295.1 Candidatus Binatia bacterium
ACATAGGGAACGATCCGCTCGGTCGGCTTCCGCGTACAGCCGCCAAGACCAGCTAAGGCGAGAGACGCCCCCATCAGTTGCAAAAAGCGGCGACGGCTCACGGCGTCGAGGACCGCAGCCTGGCGCGGAAATTCTCGGTGCAACAGCTCCTGAAACTCTTCGGTCTCGGCCAGCTCTTCCAGGCTGCGCCAATAGTGGCGTCCTCGTGCACCGGCAAGACGGGCACGGATCGCGGCCATATCGAGAGGGGTTGGTTCTGCTCTCTCCTGCTTCATCGGTGGCAAGTGGAACACGCCGTCAGCTTCTGGATGTCGTACTCTTTCACCAACTGCCGTCCAAGGGCGAGCTGCGCTCCCGCGGGCGGCTGCCAGTGCATATTGAACACTTCCTCACGCGGCCGGACGTAGCGCTCGGGGTGACGGTGACACTCCAGGCACCACTCCATATACAACGAGTGCGCACGCCACATTAAGGGCATTTCGTCGACCTGTCCATGACAGGTCACGCAGCCGATCCCCTTCTTCACATGAATGCTATGGTCGAAATAGGCGAAATCGGCGATGTCGTTGACTCTCGTCCACTCCAGCGAGCGATTCGTCTGGTAACTATCGCGCACCGGCGCCAGCATCGGACTGTCCGCCCAGATCTGGGAATGGCAGGTCATACAGGTGTGCGTCGGCGGGATGCCAGCAAAAGAGGACTCTTCCACGGTGGTGTGACAGTAGCGACAGTCGATCCCGAGGCCGCTGACGTGCCGTTTATGGCTGAAAGGGACCGGCTGCTCGCGCGCAACTCCGACTTCCGTCACGTACGACGAACGGACAATCCCTGCACCGATCACCGCGACAGCCGCGAGGAGAAACACCGCCCCAAAGAGACTGAGCCGGGACAGGGTGTTCGTACTCGGGTGAAAAATCTGTGCCATGACTCTGATTCGCTCACACGATAGCGAGCAACCTAGTAGCCGACAAGGATAGGGACGGTGAAAAAAACTTACACGCTATTTTAGCGTTGCCGTATGTTCCGTGCTGCCATCCCCCGGTGGCCTGTGCGTCCCTCGCTCCCTGAGAGGAGCATAAGCCATGCGTTCTTCCGCCTCGCCAGTCCCTATTCCGAACTTGTCAGAGGCGGAGAACAGACATAGGATGAGGACCGCAATCTCTCTCTGAAGGAGGAAACAGTGTTTGTCGTGACCAACCGTATCCCCGTTGCCCCT
Source organism: Candidatus Binatia bacterium (assembly GCA_025057295.1). Taxonomy (GTDB): domain Bacteria; phylum Desulfobacterota; class Binatia; order Bin18; family Bin18; genus JANWXO01. The sequence goes on from JANWXO010000342.1 coordinate 1,217, forward strand.
GGCCACGAGGAGGAATTCGAAGAGCGCTTCCGCAAGCGCGCTCACCTGATCGATCGCTCCCCAGGATTCATCAAGAACCTCGTCCTCCGCCCAGTGCAACGCCGCTTCAACCACCAGACCGGGCAGTGGGAGCAGACGACCGAACAAGGGTACTACTTGGTGCAGACCTACTGGGAGAGCGAACAGGCGTTTTGGGACTGGACCAACAGCGAATCGTTCCGCATTGCCCACAGCAATCGCCCGCCGGCGGAGATGTTTGCTGGTCCCAACGTGCTGGAAATTCATGAGGTCATTCTCAGCACGGAAAAAGCAGAAGGGTAACGACGAGGAGCGTATCATGCACGAACGTCTGCTCGCCCGCTTCCGTGCCGTCGCCCCGGCGGTCGATTTTTGTTCTCTCCGCTTCGTCCACCACCATTCTGAGTACCTCTCCGTGCGGCAAAACATCCTCCAACCAGTCTCCACCACCGACGACGTGGGCGCCATGATCACCGTGGTGGACCGAGGAGGAATGGGCTACGCGGCCACCAGCGACCTGACGGAGACCGGCCTTCGTCGTGCGGCTGCGCGAGCACGGGCCTGGGCGCGGTACGGTGCCGGTCGCAGCGTGACGGATTTCTCGCAGATCGCTTTTCCCCGTGTCGACGGCACCTATCGCAGCACCGTGGTCATCCCCTGGGGGTCGATCCCCCTGGCAGACAAAATCGGTCTCTTGCGCACCGCGGCAGAGCGGTTGAAGAGCGACGAGCGGATCGTCGATTGGGAAGCGTCTCTGTGGCACACGGACAGTGAGGTTCTGTACGTGACGGCTGATGGCGTGCGCGTCCACCAGAGCTTTTCTTTCCTCGTCCCGATGCTGAGTGCAACGGCAAATGCCGGAGTCGAGACCCAGACGCGCACCTTTGCCGGACGTGGGTACTGTCGCCAAGGAGGGCTGGAGATCCTCGACCACACCGGCTTCCACGAGGCCGCGCCGCGTATCGCCGCAGAGGCGATCCAACTCCTCCTGGCTCCCAACTGCCCATCGGGACGTATGGAGGTACTGCTCGCACCCGATCAGATGATCCTGCAATTGCACGAATCGATCGGGCACCCGCTGGAACTGGACCGCATTCTGGGGGACGAACGCAACTACGCTGGCACCAGTTTCGTCACCCCAGAGATGTTCGGCACCTACCGCTACGGCTCCGACCTGCTCAACGTGACCTTCGACCCTACCCTCCCCGCCGAATTCGCCAGCTACGGCTTTGACGATGAAGGCCTGCCGGCACGCCGAGAGTATCTGATCCGCCATGGAATCCTCCTCCGCGGCCTCGGCGGTGTGGTCTCCCAGGCACGCTCTGGGCTGCCTGGAGTGGCCAATGCCCGCGCGACCAGCTGGAACCGTCCGCCCATCGACCGCATGGCGAATCTCAACCTCGAGCCTGGGGAGTCCAGTTTTCCCGCCATGGTCGCAGCCGTCGAACGCGGTATCTATATGCAGACAAACGTCTCATGGTCTATCGACGATTCACGCAACAAATTCCAGTTCGGCTGCGAATGGGGACAGCTCATCGAGAACGGCGAATTGACTACCGTCGTCAAGAATCCCAACTACCGCGGGATTTCCGCCACTTTCTGGCGCAATCTCACAATGGTGGGTGATCGGCAGACGTATGAGATGTTGGGCTCCCCCTACTGCGGCAAGGGAGAGCCGAACCAAGTGATCCGCGTGGGGCATGCAGCACCGGCGTGCTTATTTACCGATGTCGAGGTCTTCGGAGGGGAGTGAACGATGCAGGAGTATTTTTACCGCCTCGCCGACGAGCTGACGACCCTGTTGCGCGGCGCAGAGGTATACCTCTG